>JAFUWM010000247.1 GCA_017483425.1 Lachnospiraceae bacterium
AGGCGTTTCAAGGAATATATGGGAAGTGATTTCATGACCAGGGAGGAGCTTCTTGTAAAGGCATCGGCAGAAGCGCATAATGCCACTTTTCTAAAGGATTCCACGCTTATATTTGATTCTTTTACCGGATTTACCCCTGTACAGTATACGTTTATCGAAGCCCTGTTGACTCAATGTGGGGATATTTACATATGCCTGACAAGAACCAAAGAGGGACGAGGCTCATTGTTTTCTCTGGGAGATAAGACATACGAGCATCTGGAAGCCATAGCGGAGCATCATGGTGGTTTGGATGTAATAGAATCCGGAGATGATATAGCTCATTTGATAACATCAGATATCGCAAAACTCGGGAGAAATATATTTGAGAGCAAACCGGCAAAAGACGTAAAGCAGGACGGAACAGTCTCATTTTTTAAGACAGAGGATGCATACGGAGAAATCCATGAGATCTTAGTGAGGATAGCCCGTCTTGTGCGTGAGAGGGACTATCACTACAGGGAATGCGGGATACTTATGGGGGACACGGCGCTATATGCTGATATAGTAAGGAGCGAAGCCAGAAATCTGGGGATACCTGTATATGTGGATCAGACAAGGCATATATCCCTCAATCCTTTCACCGAGCTGATACGCGCCGTGCTTTTGGTGCTTAAAGAGAATTACTCATATAATGCTGTATTTCACCTGCTCAGATCAGGGCTTACTGATATAAAAACAGACGATATCGATATAGCCGAAAACTATATTCTGGCAACAGGGATCAGGGGAAAGAGTGCTTATCAGAGCGAGTTCAAAAAAGTGTTTAAGGGAGCTTCTGAGGAGGCAAGACAGACGGCCGAGAGGGTCCGGGCAGGACTGAATGAGATGCTTGTACCTATATGCGACGTACTGGGGGATAAAAAGACAGCAAGGACAGGCGATCTGATCGCTGCCGTAAGACTTATATGTGACAGGCTTAAGGCTAAAGAAAAGCTTGAGGAGTACTCAGAGAAGTTTGAAGCAGAGGGTGATCCGGAAAGGGCTATTGAGTATTCGCAGATATATGACATACTTAATTCTCAGTTTGACAATATGGACTCACTCATAGGGGATCAGGAGGTCACGATCCGGGAGTTTTCGGAGCTGTACGAGGACGCTCTTTCCGAGATAAGGGTCGGTGTGATTCCGCCTAAATCGGATGTCGTAATGGCGGGGGATCTGACGAGGAGTCGCTTCAATCATATACGAGCGCTATTTTTTGTAGGCATGACAGAAGGAGCCATACCTGCGGCGGGAAATAAAGGAGGACTCATATCTGACGGCGACAGGCAGATACTTAAGGCGATAGGCATAGAAGTCGCGCCCACCGCCGCCGAGAATGCTGAAAAAGAGAAATTCTATTTTTATATGAACCTGATGAAGCCAAAGGATGAGGTATGCTTTTCATATCCTTCAGGGACGCTTGACGGATCAGTAAACCGGGAGTCCTATTTTCTGAAGGAAGCAAGGAGATGTCTTGGGGCGGGTGATGCGAAAATACCGGAGCGTCAGGATGCAGTACTTTCCGTTAACGATCTGCTGTCTGTCTTCTCCAAAGCAATAGAAGAGGATGAGGCAAAGGCCGCGGTATTACTCCGGTCTGTCAGAGAAACCGGACAAGAAACGGTCGTTATCGACAGACTTACGGAGTCCCTTATCCGTAAGGATGAGACTGAACAGAGGCTTGATGATGATGCCGGAAAGCTGCTTTTTGGAAAGACCTTCATAGAAAGTCCTACAGAGCTTGAGAGATTTGCGGCGTGTCCCTATGAGCATTTCCTTGGCTATGGGTTAAGGCTCGGTGAAAGACGCGGTTTTGAATTTGAGATGAGAGATATAGGAACGCTTCTGCATAAGGTTCTGGAGCTTTTTTCAAGGAGGCTTGCGGAAAACCGGCTTACATTCAGAAACGTAACGGATGATATTGCATCGAAAATACTGGAAAATTCCATTAACGACGCGGCGACGGAAACGACATCGGGAAGGATAGCTTCGCTTGTGATGTCAAACGCCAGATACAGATATGCTTATGAGAGACTAAAGAAATACGCGGCAAGGAGCATAGATACGCTCAGATTTCAAGCCGGACAGGGAACGTTTGACAATATTTACTTCGAGAAGCGCTTCAGGTCTGAGGGGCTTACAGGTACCATAGACAGAAGCGATGAGGCGGTCACCGGATCGGGGATATTTATCGACATCATAGATTACAAGACGGGAAACAAGAGCTTTGATCCTGACAGGATATACCACGGACTTGATATCCAGCTTCCGATATACATGAATGCCGCGCTTGAGATGAGGCGTGAGACAGCGAGTGGGACGGTACGTCCGGCAGGGTTATTTTACTACCATGTGGACGATCCGGTGGTAGAAGGAAGCAGGGAAACCTCCGAGGCAGAGGTTGATAACGCTGTCAGAAAAGAGCTGAGACTAAGGGGCGTGGTAAATGCCGATATGGATGCCGTAAGGGCGTTTGACAGAGATATAGTGGAGAGCGGCAAGTCTGTAGTCATACCCGCAGGCTTCAGGAAGGACGGCACGCCTGAAGCAAGCGCGAAGCTGTATCCGGAGGAAGCTCTAAACGGTCTTATAAACCATACAGTTGAGCTTTCAAAGAGACTTCGTCAGGACATAACGGGAGGAGATGTATCGAGACGGCCGTTTTCATTGGGCGGCAGGACGGGATGTGATCACTGCGCATACAAGGAGATCTGTGACGGGGGCAGAAAACGTGTCCTTACAAAGCAGAGCTTTCCGGAGGCGTGGATCGGGTCAATTGTTTGATATATGGAATTTACTGTGGAGCAGCAAAACTTCATAGACGACAGAGGGCATAATATACTGGTTTCCGCGGCGGCGGGATCCGGAAAAACGGCTGTTATCACAGAGCGTGTCGTGAAGCTCATTACCGAGGACAGATATAACGTTTCCGAGCTTCTGATCGTGACGTTTACAAGGGCTGCGGCGTCAGAAATGAGAGACAGGATCAGGGATGCCATATCGGAGAAGCTCATGTCGGGAGATTTGGATGAGGCTCAACGGGAGCATCTTTCAAAGCAGATGACGCTTATATTCTCCGCGGATATCACAACGATAGACAGCTTTTGCCTGAATCTCGTGAAGGAGCACTTTAATATATGCCGGATCGATCCTTCCTTCAGGGTTGCGGATGAGGGAGAGCTGAAGCTTATCGCGGAGGAAGTGATGGAAGCTCTGCTTGAAGAAAAGTATGAGTCGCAGGATGAGGCATTCTATCGGTTCGTGGATGATGTTTCTACGGGAAGGGATGATTCGGCTGTGGCGGAGGCGGTAAGGAGCGTGTACGGATTTGCCGTAGCGCGTCCCGATCCCGGAAAATATATTGCTTCCATGATGAAAGAATATGACATAAAGGACACGGATGAGCTTGATAATACTGCCTTTATG
>JAFUWM010000248.1 GCA_017483425.1 Lachnospiraceae bacterium
AGTAGTAGCATTCGTACTCATCCACTCTGTCCGCCCAGTTCTTTATAGCGCCAAGATAGTTCCCAAGGTGCAGATCACCGCTGGGCTGTATGCCGGACAACATCCGTTTTTTTGATTCTTCCATAAATTAACTCCTGCTTATTATCTTCTCACTGTCGTATTTGTGCGACCCTTTGAATTATATGTAAGTCCGTCATAGACTTCTTCTCCTCCCTGCACGCCTGCAGGTCTTTTGTCCCGGGGAGCTATCTCTTCAAAGGTGCCTCCTATCCTCGCAAGGATCTCCATCGGCTCGTCAAGCTCGCTTGTGTCATACTTGAAAGAAGCTCTTCTGGCACATTCAAGTATATAATTATATATCCTGAGAAGATAAATTGAAACCGCATATTTTGGATCAAGCGCCATGATAAGCTGCTCGATGCATTTATTACCGCGGGATATCTCGAGCCGGTATGTGTCTCTGTCTCCGGCCTTAAAAGCTATCTTGGCATCCTCATAGTAGCCTTTTGCTATTTCATAAGTGAGGGCGATGATCCCTGTGGGGTTGGCTTCTATAATACGTCGTGTATATTCCTGCTTCTTTTCAGATGTCATAGCCTGCTCCTTACTGCAGGAGCTGCAGAGCCTGCTGCGGCGCTTCATTTGCCTGAGCAAGCATGCTTATACCCGCCTGTGAGAGAATCTGCATATTTGTAAACTCTGTCATCTCCTCCGCCATATCTGTATCCTGTATGCGTGAAAGAGAAGTGTTTATGTCTTCATTATAAGCATCAAGGAAGCTGTCCGTATTCTCGAGACGGTTCTCATACGCTCCCATCCTTGATCTTGCCCGGTTCACATACTCAAGTGCCGTGTTTACCTGATCTATAGCCTTGTACGAACCCTCCTTCGTGGTCATATCAAGACCCGCAAGTCCCATTGCCTCTGTCGTCATCAGCGGAATGGAGGCGGATATGACCTCGCCTTCCTCGGTTCCGACCTGAAGCCTCATGGAACCCTTGCCGGTAAGGTCGAGCTCCAAAATATCAGGCAGAGCTTTACTATCTTCTACCTTTACTCTTAACTCAGTACCGTTATAGCCCTTTATGGTTACATAGTCCACGGATGTGTCATCATAATTTACTGTCTCTGTGGTTATGGACATTTTTGCCGGATCAACAGTTCCAAAAAGTTTATCCGCATCTTTATAACCAGCATACTTACCGGTAGTAGTATCAACCTCGCTTTTTTTAACAGTATAATTTCCGTCCGATCCTTTTGTCAGATTTATAGCGTACTTACCTGCTGTCGTTTCTTCAGAGTAGTCCATCACGGTTATTTTTTCGTTGCTGGTATATCCCCTGTCGTTGAAGGTTCCGTTAAGGAGCTTCATGCCGTTAAATTCCGTTGTCTCCGCTATACGGTCAATCTCTTTAAGAAGCTGTTTCACTTCATCCTGGATATTCTGTCTGTCCGAGCTTGACATCGTTCCGTTTGATGCCTTGATCGAAAGCTCGTTCATCCTCTGGATCATGCTCTGAGTTTCCTGCATCGCGGCTTCTGCTGTCTGGATAACGGACATTCCTGTAGTGGTATTGGTCTTTACCTTGTCCAGACCCTTTATCATGGCACGCATTTTTGAAGCAATAGCAAAATTCGCGGGATCATCTCCGGACTTATTAAGTCTGTATCCGCTGGACAGCTTTCCCGTCGAGTTTGATAACCTCATCTCGCTCTGGGAATACGCATTGTTTGTGATATAAGCCGTGATGTTACTGTTGATCTTCATGGATAGCTCCTCCTAAAATAAAATCCTTACCTCAATACTACATCCAGTACCGCTTTTGCCATACGATACAGCATAGCATTGTCATTTGTGTCGCCATCCATGGCTTCCTGACCATCGGGTATGTCCATATCCCCGATCTTAAGATCTGCAATTTTTCCCGAGACTCTGTTTATCGCCTCGCTCATGGCATCCAGCCGCTGCCTCATGTATTCGTCTCCGGCAGCCTTGCCGCTTTTTACGGCTCCGTGTACCTCATCCTCTACCCTGAATTCACCATGTACCGATCCGAATTCATCAGTCTCAAAATATATATCGACAGAATTTCGATTTTCGCCATGCCTTAATTTAAGATTTATATTTATAAGCTCTCCGTCAAACTCTGCGGGTATATGATATTCATCGACCTGCGCGAGCGCATTTTTTACCGAGAGTACTTTATCCTTTGACTGCATAGCCCTGATATCGATCTTTTCTCCCTCCAGCGCCCCTATCAGCTCGGCCTTTACCAATTCGTCATAAGCTTCTTTGACCTTGGACGCATCCCCGTCTTCCAGAGCGGTTCTGACCTTCTCCCCGGCGGATCTCATGCGTTCTTTGGCTTTGTCAGTGGCTCCTTCCCTGAGTTCTCTTATGAAGCGGTTTCCGCCCTCCATCATAAGCTGCTCATATGCCGCCACATTACCGGCGCTCTGAGGAACATTGGCAGCCTCCAAGGCCTTATATATCTCTTCCTCTGCCTTGGCTGCTTCCGCAAATTTTCTTGCTTCTTCTTCGTAATACTCTTGTCCGGCATTTTCATTATCGGGAGAAAACGCCGCGCGTATCATATCATCTATGCGGGAATTCCCTTGGGAAAATGATGCGTTAAGACCGTTGAAATTCTCATCTATATAATGATCGACATGCGCTTTCTGTCCGGTACGCACAGCGGAGAGAAGACTTGAAAAGCTCATCTCCATGCCGCTTGCAACAAGAGTTCCCACCGCTCTGTGATCACCTGAATTAATAGCATTTACAAATCTGTATATCCCTATATAGGAAGTCGCTTCTTCTTCGGTTATATTTCCTTTATCCCTTTCGGACACAAGATACCTGGCAAAATCTTCTGCCGGTCTGTTCTCTTTGTCTTCGTATTCGGTAAGCTTTCTGTCAAGCTCATCTATCGGTGTTTCGAGAGGATTGACATTATCCCTTATCATCCTGAGAACCCTTGCCGGAGTGAGTTTTTCAAGCACGGCACTCAGCCTGTCGTCCGCCATGCTTATACGCTCAATATTCTCCGCGGTTACCTCCATATGTGAATATGAAGCTATCCGCACGGCTCTTTCGTTTTCTGGAGTATCCTCGTACCCCAGCTCCTTAAGGATGCCCTCGAAATCGGTATTCGCAAAAGCCTTTTTAATGCTGTCTCCAAGGTCTGCCCTTACCTCTGTGCCTACTGCTTCATAGGTTTGGTTCATCCGCTCGTATCTGTCTGTAAGCTCCGATGCCTTTTCATGCAAGGCTCTCAGATCAAGCTCTGTCGCTGCGCTGACCGGTATCCCTTCCGCTGAGGGCGTAGCTGCCGCAAACAGACTTAATATATCCTGATCCGCCGATAATTCCACAGGGCTCTTTAATATATCCGCCTTTACAGACAGCGTCTCATCCAGCAGATCAAATATTTCTTTTTCTTTGGATTTTAATGACTCGACATCTTTTTCAAGATACCCGGTATCAATCGTTACATCTTTGTCCAGATTTTTACGGTTTACCTCTGTAGCCATGGACAGCGCGGCTTCTTTTGTGACACGCTCTGC
>JAFUWM010000249.1 GCA_017483425.1 Lachnospiraceae bacterium
AGTATGGAGATCGTATCCTCTACAGAGGGCTCATCCACGAGTACGGGCTGGAAACGGCGCTCCAAAGCCTTGTCTTTCTCGATATACTCTCTGTATTCGTCAAGCGTGGTGGCACCTATGCAGTGCAGCTCGCCCCGGGCGAGCATGGGCTTTAGCATATTACCGGCATCCATTGCGCCGTCAGTCTTTCCCGCGCCTACTATGAGATGAAGCTCGTCTATAAAGAGTATCACTCTGCCGTCGGATTTTCGTACCTCCTCAAGCACGGCCTTGAGTCTTTCCTCAAATTCACCTCTGTATTTTGCTCCGGCGACCAGCGCTCCCATGTCGAGAGAGAATATTTCCTTATCCTTAAGGGCTTCGGGAACATCACCCGCGACTATCCTCTGCGCAAGACCCTCCACAGCGGCAGTTTTTCCTACGCCGGGCTCTCCGATGAGGACAGGGTTATTTTTCGTTTTGCGTGATAATATAAGGATCATATTCCTTATCTCGGTATCGCGTCCTATGACGGGATCCAGCTTCTGTTCCTTCGCTCTGGCCACAAGATTTGTGCCGTATTTTTCCAGTACATCATAGGTATCCTCGGGATTATCGGTATTTACGGTCTGATTCCCCCGAACCTCGGACAAAACCTGAAGGAAGTGGTCACGGGTTATGCCATAGTCCTTCAGTACCTCCTTCAGCTCTCTGCCGGGGTGCTTTATCACGGAAAGGAAGAGATGCTCTACCGAAACATAGGAATCACCCATGGCCTTTGCCTCGTCAGATGCCGAAAGCAGTATCTTATTCAGCTCCTGACCCATGAAAGGATCGCCGCCCTGCACCTTGGGGCGCTTCTCTATGATCTCCAGTATCCTCTGTGTAAACTCATCCGCATCTATCCACATTTTTTCGATGAGCTTTTTTATCAGCGACTCGTCGATAGTGAGCAGCGAATAAACGAGATGCGCGGGAACTATCTCCTGATTGCCGTAATCAAGCGCTATCTTCTGGCAGTTGTTTACCGCCTTTATCGAATTCTGAGTGAATTTATCTATATTCATGACCTCACCTCCTTTATCTTTTCTTTACACAATGACCCGTCATGATATCGATCAAGGCGGGTCAGAAAGCAGCAGATTCATCAGTTCTGAAAGCATCTTACAACAAATTGTTAGCACTGTCAAGAGGTGAGTGCTAATCTTAGTTTAATTTGTACAATAGACGAATTGTGGTATAATTTGCATATCATCATTCAAGGAGGAATCAATTATGTATGCTATGCAGGAAACCATACGCCCCTCTGCGGACCTAAGGAATCATTATAATGAGATCTCAAGGCAATGCAGGGAAGATAGGGAAGCCGTTATCATTACCGTAAACGGCAGGGGTGACACGGTGTCCCTGTCCTATGAGGAATACAAGAACATGAAATCAAGGATTGAGCTTCTTGAGATACTTGGAGAGTCTGATGATGACGTGAGGAATGGACGTGTTGCTCCGATAAATGAAACATTTGATGACCTCCGGGCTATACTTAGGGAGGGCTGTTCTTGAAATATACGATAGTACGAACCGATACAGCTGATGCGCTCATACGGAAGATCGTTCTGTATGTTGCTGAAAACTTCGACAATGATACGGCACTTGAAAAGCTTGATGAGCTTGAGAATGCCATAATGTCTCTTGAGGATAATCCGGAACTGGGAGAAAAACCAAAGTATCCTGTGCTGAGAAGACAGGGATACAGAGTATTAATTATTGAAAAAGACCTTAT
>JAFUWM010000250.1 GCA_017483425.1 Lachnospiraceae bacterium
GATGCCTTTTCTTACTGTTCCCTTAATTTGTGACATAATACCCCTCCTTGCAATTAATTACCGCACCAGACTGCGCAGTCAGGAGAAACGTGAAAAAGATGATAGAGCATGATAGAGCATGTTAGATACATATCCGTTTATAAATGCCAACTAATAATCTCTTTCTTAAAAACAAAAAAACTTTTATAATCTCTTGGAATAATCCGAGCCGATAAGGCTCTTGATGCTTCCCCTGACGTGCCCGACCTCGTGCACCAACATTTGATGGAGAAGATGATACTACCGAATGGTAAAAATGTAAAGGTTCTGATATTTATTCGACTTTTAGCAGTATTGTACATGGGTTTTATGGTGTATACTATGTATTTGTGAATGTCAAAAGATCTATGACAGACAGGGAAGCGGCCATTGAAGCGAAAGATATCAAACTTCATCTTAATGATTTCTCGAATGCGGAGATGGCGACTGCGACAGGTAAAAAGGAGGATAAGAAATGCTTATAGTAACTACGGAAACAATAAACGGTAAGGATCTTGAAATGCTCGGAACTGTAAATCAATAATGCAGAGCGCCGCAGAGGTAGTGGCCTACGGAACTGCTGTGAGGTTTAGATGAGGTGACGGGAGATGAGATATCGTACTCTTGGAAAAACAGGATTAAAGGTCAGCGAGATCGGATTCGGCGGAGAGTGGCTGGAGCGCCATGATGAGGAAGAATCAGTTCGACTGATGCGTTATGCCGCTGATAAGGGGATCAATATCGTTGACTGCTGGATGCCGGATCCGAAATCCAGGGATATCATCGGAAAGGCGATGGAAGGGAATAGGGAGAACTGGATCGTGCAGGGACATATCGGTTCCACGCATCAGAACGGACAGTATGTCCGTACGAGGGATATGAAGTATGTGGTTCCTGCTTTTGAAGATATCCTGAAAAGGATGAAAACGGATTATATTGATCTGGGAATGATCCATTATATTGATGCGCAGGAAGACTGGGATGTGTGCATGAACACAGATTACATTAAGTACGTGCATAAGCTTCATGATGAAGGCGTCATTCGCCACATCGGATTGTCCACGCATAATCCGAGGATCGCAAAGCAGGCTGTGGAAACCGGATTTATTGAGATGATCCTCTTTTCCATCAATCCTGCATTTGATATGAGACCGGCAACTGAAGATCTTGATTCCATGTTTGACGGATATGACGGGACGGATTATTCCGGTATTGATCCTGAACGGGCGGCGCTGTATCAGCTCTGCGAGGAGAAGAATGTCGGGATCACGGTCATGAAAGGATTTTTCGGCGGACGGCTTTTTGATGCGAAGACTTCGCCGTTTGGTGTTGCCTTTACTCCGCTGCAGTGTATCCATTATGCGTTGACGAGACCTGGTGTGTCATCAATCCTTTGCGGATATGATACAAAGGAGCAGGTGGACGAAGCCGTATCCTATGAAACGGCGTTCGAGGATGAAAAGGATTATGCATCCGTTATCGCATCCGCGCCTCTTCATTCCTATGCAGGACAGTGTACATACTGCGGACATTGCAAGCCATGTCCGGTGAATATCGATATCGCCATGGTGAATAAATTTTATGATCTGGCAGTGCAGCAGCCTGAGGTTCCGGAGAGTGTAAAGGCGCATTATAAAGCGCTGGGGACAACTGCTTCTGCATGTGTGGGCTGTAAGAGCTGTGAGAGCAGATGTCCGTTTGGCGTAGAAGTAGCGGAGAGAATGAAAAAAACAGCAGCTCTCTTTGGATGCTGATAAGGGAAAGCGGATAAAATCTCTGGTAATAACAGGAATAACAGATAAATGACGATTCGGATAACGGACATTACATCAGATGAAGCAGTAGCTTACTCCCAACTGAACGAAAACCAGCTGAAGCATATATATGAGCCGGAAGAGGGCTTATTCATAGCTGAAAGCATAAATGTTATAAAGAGAGCTATGGATTCCGGCTATATAGCGGAATCTTTTCTCATTGAAGACAACCTGCTGGAAAAAGCAAAAGAGATAACCGAAGCACATCCGGATGTGAAAATATATACGGCGGACAAAGAAGTCATTTCGAAACTCACCGGATATCCGATGACAAGAGGAGTTCTCGCCGCCATGAAAAGACAACACCAACAGGATTACCGAGAACTGCTGTCCGGAGCAGATCATATAGCAGTACTATCGGGAATAGAGAATCCTACGAATGTAGGAGCGATATTCAGATCGGCAGCGGCTTTAGGGATAGACGCAGTGTTGGTATCTCCGGATTCGTGCGATCCTTTATACAGGCGTTCCATAAGGGTCAGCATGGGCACAGTATTTCAGGTACCATGGACAGTTATACCGGGGATTGATTGGACGAAGGGATTATTTGCCGATCTTAAAGAGGATGGGTATGTAACCATAGCCACCGCTATTTCAGAGGACGCCAGATCATTGGATGAAACAGGTGACATATGGAAACAAAAATGCGCGGTGTTCTTTGGGACTGAGGGCGACGGCCTTTCGGAAGAAGTAATAAACAAATGCGATCATAAGGTAATGATCCCGATGGAGAAAGGTGTGGATTCCCTCAACGTGGCTGCTTCAAGTGCGGTAATTTTCTGGGAGATGAAGCGCAGCTTGCGCATATGTTCCACGTATGATCATAATAAATATTGGTCGCGGTGAGTGGATCGGAGCAGGGGATCTTTTCCCTTCTGCCAGATGATCAGAAAGATGAACTGACAGCAACGGCGGCGGAGACTGGAAAGAACATGGCGTAACTGCGGATCAGGTATATGACAGGCAGAGCCGTACAAAGCTTGGTTCCGAAAAGCTTTATGAAGTAACCGACAGCCTAATAAAAAAGCATATTGAAAGAGGGAATCTGAAGTAAATAACGAATTTTGCTATTTTCCATGTGACCTTGAACATAAACTTCAAGAGCTTACAGCTATTTTTTTACTTTGATGCCATCTCAAGAAATCTGGTTACAAACATTACGTCTGACAAATGCTTCGGTTCCCTAAAAACATAAAGATACATGACAAGACCTTCATTGCCATTTTTTTGAAAGATGTATTCCACATAGTATCCATTTTTACCTGTATTTAACTCATCATTATAAGATAAAACATAGTAATTGTACTTTGCCCCGTAATACGTTGTAACGTCTCTGGTTCTCGCGGAATCCCCCTTGCCTTCTCCGGAAATGTTATTAATTATAGCCTTTTCAACAAGCCTGGTTTCTTTCCTGTCATCAATGTTTGCCAGCTTGGAAGTATTATCAAAATAACATACAAAAAATGATTCCGGCACTGTATCCGGATTTCCCGGAAGCTGATTCAGAACATACTGATACCCTTCGATCGTCCCGATTCCCTCTCCCGTTATGGAATGCTCAACTTCTTTCCATGCAGCGGGAATACTATATCTGATCGTTCCGTTATTCAGTGTTCTGGAACTCATGCTGCTTTTAACTAAATTTGTACCGTCAAGTAAATAGAAAGTTCCATTTTTGATTGCAGCAGGCGCGGTAACCAGTCTCTCGGCCTCAAGATGAATCTCTTTGTCAATTAAATCAACCGAAATTTTCCCGAAAACACCGATCCTTTCACCTGCTTTATATGTTAATGCTTCTGATCGAAGTTTCTTAGGACAGGAGCATATAATATGGTTATCCACGACTGATGTCCCAACCACTTTGATCGAATCCCCTTTTTGGGAGATGCTTTCTATCTTTCCAGAAACAATGTAATAACTATCCTTATACTCACCCTTGGCACCATCAACATCCTTTGCAAAATCTGACAGTATGTCATCTGCCGTTATATACTCATATACGCGATTATCCTCAGTATCAATTCTAACTGTCACATTCTTAAATGAAAAACCGTATAGAACAGTAACCATGAGGAAGACAGGCAGTAATGAAATGAATCTTTTCGCTTTCATAAATCACTTACCTCCTGTCGACTGCTGTTCTTCATAAGTCAGACCAATATCTGATTTGAGTTCATTTAAGACTTTGAGCACATCATTATAGACATGAGACTCTGCAAAATCGTCCATAAGAGTAATCTGTGCTTTGGAAGTATAATCTTTTTGAATCCGGCTTCTCAATTGCGCAACAGTTATATTATCATTATGGATGGCACTATTGGTATAGGAAATCTGTTTATCTCTGATGCTGATGACTATATTACTGGCAGCAGCATTTAAACTATCGTGAACCGAATCATTATCGTTCTCTGATCCAGCGTTATCTTCTTCCGCTTCATCAATCTCAGGAAGACGGTCGGTATC
Source organism: Lachnospiraceae bacterium (assembly GCA_017483425.1). GTDB lineage: Bacteria > Bacillota > Clostridia > Lachnospirales > Lachnospiraceae > NK4A144. The sequence continues at coordinate 4,296 of JAFUWM010000250.1, forward strand.
CTCTTCTGAGTCCCCGGACATACCTCCGGGCTTTGCCAGTTCTATGGCTTTATTTAGATCAATCAATTTACTGCTATCCAGTAATCTTACTTCTTTCTTACCCCAGCCGACCAGCACAAACATTGCAGTCATTATCAAAAGAAATACGCTAATTCTCTTCTTCATCAATTGCCTTCCTCTATATAATGTATCCCGGATTTATCTAATAAATCTATCACAGCATGGTATGCGGAAGAAACCGCAAAATCATCATGGATGACTATTGTATTGGTTCGGTCAAAGCCCTTGATCTGCGCCTCCAAATCACTCCTATCGGCGCACAACTCGTCCTTATAGTAGATATCAGCGCCTCTTATTAAAATATAATAATTATACTCTTTTCCATCGGAGGTAATATATTGCCCATCCTCGGTGATCCTGTCATTACGTTCCGTATCCCCGGAAGAAAACAACGTCCTGTAAAGCCAGAAATCCGGACCATGTTCAGTAAAACCCGCATAGAAACCTGCTACTATAACAAGAGCTCCTACAATTATAAGTGTAAAGTATATATTCAGGAGAAACTTCTTCTGACTCTTTAATATTCTCTGTCCCTTTGCATTCTCATAAAACAGGTAGTCATCCTTTCTTTTGAAAACTACCTGATGCGCACGAACAATAGGCAGAAAGGCTATTCTGACCAATCCGATCAAACCATATAATACGGCAACGCTTCCGACAATGCTCAGCACGTATGGTATCACTGTTATTCCTCGCTTATATTACCCTTTATATATACGTTACGGTAGGTGTTTGATAACTCATGCAATACTTCATTTATTTTCTTCTCATCGCGATACAGAATATTATCATCATTTTCATTCAGAGAAAGAATTATCGGTCGATCATTATATTTCTTAACATAGTCAGTTAGCTTACTCCTGAATTCCTGTATACTTCCTTCAACATCATTACCCACGAGATCAATTGAAACAGGCTCCGCTCCATCCTCCGTCAGCAGCTTTATATGACGTATTGTTATCTCATCCGGTTCATATGGAACAACAATAGAAGCAGACCATACATAATTCTGCAAATTACTCTGGGTTTCTATCATATCCGAATATACCTGTGAATCAGCCTCGGCATCTGCCTTTGCAGCAGACATTGCTTCTTGGGCCAATGCAGTTTCCAGTTCATTCTTTTGATTTTCGTAGTTATAATTGCATATAACAACCAACAAGAGAATAAATATAACGTCAAGAAGAGACGTAAGATCAATCAGTACGTCATTTCTTGTTTTTCTTCGCTTTCTTTGCATCACAGCATCCCCTCTTAGTCATTGCTCTTTATCTTCTGAATCATATCTGCCAGATCAAGTTTCTTGCTGTAGTCCTCCAACATTACATCTACATCTTCAATAACCCTTGAAGGGAACACTGCGTCAACGATCTTCAGAAATATAGCAAAAACGAGTCCGAAAAAAGTAGAAGACATTGCAGTATTGATTGATGCCATCATTCCTTCAATATCCCCTGCGTTTACTTCAAGCATCAATCCTGCTACTGTTCCAAGAATCCCCATTAAGGGAAATATCGGGATCAACTGTGAAAGTACACTATGCAATGCACAATCTTTATTAAATTCCCTCTCGTATTGTCTTATCGTATCCGGTGTGACTGAAGCGTCTTCATCATCCTCGTCAACAACCGCGCCGTCCGTCGGATTGACTCCCCATTTTTTATTTCTCCTGCTTACAGCTTCATCTATCCTGTTCTTATGTGATGACAGCTTTGAGCCATTATAAAAGATGAAAGCTGTCAGTACGATTCCGAATATAAGAATAATCAGATTGATATTATCCTTTACAACTTGCAATACTTCCGTCATGTCCTAACTCTCCTTTTAATTTCGCTTTCAAATACTTTAACGCTTCATCATACGACTCTTCATATGATTCGATCCGTTAATCCTGACATTATATACCTCAAAATAATTTTCTTTCATCATTATAATACAAAACCGGACTGAATGCCTAAATCAAAACAAAGCCCCAAGTTTGGTCTGATGCCTCTTTCGTACTTTATGATAAAAGTTTATAATGTTGCATGGGACGAAGACAAAGATTTTGCCACGATTCAGGATAAGTTGAATCAATATATAAGGATGAAAAACCGAATGAAAAATAAAAAGACAAGCGTATGGACTATAGTTCTTCTCATTTCCATCGCCATAATCCTCGTAATGAGCCTTGTGAGCAATGCTTTGGAAATAGGCGAAAGATTCGGCAGGGTGCATATTTCCCTGGAGATCATGTTCTACGTGCTGATAGCGGTAGTGGTGCTCGGAGGTATAGTATACCCCGTTGTGGGTGTTTTCTTTGCTCCCATATTCTCACTTGAAAAGCTTCATAATGCCGACGGTTCAGCGCGGCAGAAATGGTGTAGGAGACTTGTCAAAAACCTGCTGGAAAATGTTGAACTTACACCTGAGGAGCAGGAAGAAGTCAAGGGCTTTTTGAAGCTTGAGGATGCTACGGATGACAGGCTGATAGAATTCTTTGACAGAAAGATCGCACCGGAGATCAACCATGAGATCTATGACACGGCCAAGAAGATATTCATAATCACCGCAGTTTCACAGAATTCAGTATATGATATGCTCGGAATGGCTTCAGCAAATTTTTCTCTCATAAAAAGGATCACGGAAATATGTGGTTTCAGACCAAGCAACGCTCAGGTTTTCAGTTTGTATATCAGGGTTCTTTCTATGACTCTCCTCGCCGGAAACCTTGAAGATATGAATATCGAGGAGCTTATCCCGATAGCCACAGAGGGAGCTCTTGGCAAGGCTTTGGGAATAGTTGCGGCTTCAGCTACACAGGGAGCGGTAAATGCGCTTACTACCCTCCGTATTGCTGCTATCACAAAAAACTATCTTTTAAATGCAGATGTGTCGCAGACGAGAAAGGAGCTTAGGAGAAAGTCCTATGCAGAAGCTTTCAGCATACTTAAGAATATTCTGAAACAAGGAATGGACGAAAAGGTAAAAGAGCCTGTCAGAAACTTCTTTTCTCGCAAGAAGCTTGAAGAAAAAGCCGAGGCGTCCATTACATGAACGACGAGGAAATTCAGATGATTCAGATTGGACGAACGTAGTTGATGTAGCATTTCTCTGATCGGATGAAATTTCCTATGGTAATATATTTAACAAATATCAGGGTCAAACAGGCTTAAAAAGGGAGCATGATACCGTTCGAGGCGTATTTTGCCGAGTTACGGTATCAGCATCCGGACGGACTTAGTCAGATAATAAACAGAATTTATTAGAGGAGCATGATACCGTTCGAGGCGTATTTTGCCGAGTTACGGTATCAGCATCCGACCGGACAGAATCAGATATAAAACTGCGTTTTATAGAGGA
>JAFUWM010000251.1 GCA_017483425.1 Lachnospiraceae bacterium
ATTGGCGGGGCGTGTCTCGTGGGGTGCGGATATTACTATACATATCTCAAGGAAGCAAAGACTGACGGAAGGGAATCCCAGCATCATGGAGGCTTATGAGAAATTCTGACGGAAATGGAGGCAAAGACGGACTGAAGAAGGGACTTATGCTATGCGCCGGCTTTTTCGCCGGATGTGCTTTAGGATACCTGGTGGGATTTGTCGGGGGTGATGAGAGGCTTTATACTGCCTTTGGCGGAGTGATCGGGCTTGCTTTAGTGGCGGATATTGTATTTGCCGGTAAGAAATGATCATGCTCTTTTTCCTCGTGTCCTGTTTGATCAATTCCGGTTTGAATCCCGAATGACAACTATACACTTTTGAGAAGATGACGAAAAACACAAGATTTTGTGGTAAAAAACTGAATTTCCGTATTGAAGATAATACATCTTGTGTGCTATACTGTTTTCCGGTTACATTCGGAATTAGTTACTGCAAACCGAATACGGTAGAATAAAATTGGTGAGGGAGAGGAGTATGTTAAAGAAGCAGAGTATTTTTTTCAAACTGGCATTGATGTCGATCCCACTTGCGGTAGTGGCGATAGCGCTTGGCATATATGCCGGAGTTGCACAGATTTCAACACTTAATGAAGCGAAGACGGTTTATTATGATGAGTTAAAGGGACTGATAGATGAAATCCTTTCGGAAGACAGGGATTTCTATCAGGCTCAGCTTGCAAGTGACAGGGCGCATCTTCTGGTGGAGAGAGGCGATAAGGCCGGAGCGGATGAGGAGCTTGTAAACTTTGATGAGAACCGGGCACAGGTATTTGAGGGGATAGACCAAATTGATTCCCTGTTTGCCCATGACCAGTATCTGTATAATGATTTTCGCATATCCGGTCAGACCGAGTCGGTTGCGGCACTTGTCGCACAGTCAAAGACGCTTATAAACGCATGGGATGCAACCTATGATCCCCACACCAAAGAAGGGAGCTACGCAGACCAGTATCCGGCTTTTCAGGCTGCCCGGGAGGACATAGGAAGCCTTCAGGATATCGTAGAAGAGTACGCTAACTATAAAAATGCGGATATGGCTTCCGATATCAGGATTGAAGTCATAATCATCATGGTTGTAGTCGTGATCATCATAGCTCTTCTTTGTGTTTTGGGTATCAGCATAATGAGATATATAACAGGAAGCACGAAGGTAATATCAAATTCACTTTCACATCTTGCGCAGGGTGAGTTTGTAGAGATCACGCAGTACACCGATTATGAGGACGAGATCGGCGGCATGATAAAGGATACGAACAGCGTCATAGATACCCTGAAGGGCATCATTTCAAATGTCAAAGATACAACCGAGAGTCTCGGCACTTCATCAAATGATCTTGCGGACACAGCGGGTCAGATCAGTCATACGGCGGATGATGTTTCAAATGCCATACAGGAGATCGCGAAGGGCGCTACGGAGCAGGCTGACAATATCCAGCAGGCGACGGAGAGCGTCGGAAATATTGATGTGGCGGTTTCCGGAGTCACCGAAAATACCAATATGCTTGCGGGCACTGCGGATGAGATGAATATCAGCAGCCAGACCTCTGCAAATGAGCTTGACAAGCTGATGAAGAGCTCGGAAGAGATGAATCGTAATGTCGAAGAGATAACAGAGGCCATTAACGCTACGAGTCAGGCAGTCAATACCGTAAACGAAAAGGTCGATATGATAACGAATATCGCTTCACAGACGAACCTGCTCGCGCTCAACGCGTCTATAGAGGCAGCAAGGGCGGGCGACGCAGGACGCGGTTTCGCAGTCGTAGCTACCGAGATAGGAAGCCTTGCCACGGATTCAAATACAACAGCCGAGGAGATCAGGAAAGAGATGTCGAGCCTTCTCGAGCAGTCAGAGCAGGCAACCGCAAAGGCGGAGGCAGTCAAGAAGGTCGCGCTCGAGCAGCAGGAAGTAATGCAGGCAACTGTGGACAGCATCCACGAGCTTATTGCGAACATAGAGACAACCGTCAGCGGTGTAGGTTCCATATCAAGCAATGCGGATACCTGTATGTCCGCCAAGGATGTCGTAGTTGACGCCATGGGATCACTGTCTGCGATATCGGAGCAGAATGCGGCGGCCTCACAGCAGACCTCTGCATCCATGCAGGAGCTTAACGCCACGGTCAACGTGCTTGCGGGATCTGCGGACAAGCTGAATGAGCTTGCGCAGAGGCTTACGGCCGATATGTCATTCTTTAAATAATCATTATTTATAGTGCCCCTGCGCCATATTCAGTGCAGGGGCGCAAGATAGATCAGATTTTTTGATCTTTTGAATTACCATCTTTACCTGAATTAATATGCAGTACTGAAATGAGCTGGCTGGATGTATACAGCCGCCTTATCTTGTAGTTTTTGCGTGAAAAAATAAAAAAATTAAATAAAAGGGAGTAAAATTATGTTTAAGGAAAGAAAAAACAAAGGAAAGCGCAGGAGAAGTATCAAGACACAGTTAATACTGATCATGGGAGCATTGGTAGCGGTGCCGGTGCTTATTGCCATCCTTGTGTCGGCAATCAGCACGAGGAGCGAGGGCATAGATACCGCCAATGAAATTAATGATGTGCAGGCTCATCTAATCGAGATGACAATCAAGGACATACTTGACGAGAACATGCAGGTTATGATGACATTTGCGGCTGCGCCCTCCACGATTTCATATCTTGACGGTACAGGTGACAAGGCGGTGTTGGAACCTGAGCTTATGGATCAGATGAAGGATATAGACGCGAACCTTGATGATGGCAACTCGACCATTATCACAGGGCCTGACGGACAGCAGCTTCTCAGGACGGTCGGAGACCCTGTGAATGTAGCCGACAGGGAATATTTCACCAAGGCAATGAGCGGAACACCGTATGTGTCGGATGTTCAGATTTCAAAGTCAAATGGTTCACGCATCACGACCTTTGCTGTACCTATCTGGAATGAAGAGGAAACAGCCGTCATCGGTATAGTACAGAGAAATTACGACCTTTCTGATTTTCATGATATACTTGCGTCTGAGATAACAGAGGAGAGGCAGGAGATAGTAATGGTTGACAGGACAGGATCCGTAGTAGCGCATTCAGGTCACGAAATAGACCCGGATAATCCCGAGGATCAGTCAGGAAATCCTTTCTATACTGATTCGAGAGGCGATAAAACGAGCGGAGACTATGTATCGGAATGGGCCGGTGACACATGGATGATCTCATGGGTTAAGGAGGAGCAGACCGGCTGGGTTGTGGCTTCGTGCAGGATAGAGGCTGTCGCACTCAGGCATGTGACGACCATGGTAATGATACTGGTGGTAATGGGAGTCATATTCCTTGTTGCAGGTGTTGTTATCGCATATCTTGTATCGAAATCATTTACGGGGCCTGTCGAGGTTCTCAACGCGTCTCTTTCCGACCTTGCAAATGGTGAATTCAAGGAGATAGAGAAATATACAAAACGCAATGATGAGTTCGGCGAGATGGTTAACGAGACTAATACGGTCATAGATAAGATCAAAGAAGTCGTGACCGACCTGAAGGAAGTGATGTCAAGGCTTGGGGAGTCCTCGCAGTCACTTGCCGAAACCTCAGGTCAGATAAGCCAGACTGCTGACGACGTATCGGAGGCTGTGCAGGAGATAGCGAAGGGAGCTACTGAGCAGGCAGATACCATACAGAAGGCTACGGAGAATATAACTACGCTGTCGGATGCCATACAAAATGTCGCGAATAACGCCGAGGGTCTTGCGTCCACTGCTACAACAATGAGTGATTCGAGTTCCTCATCCGCTGAAGCCCTTAAGGAACTATCATCCAACATGGATTCAATGAACA
>JAFUWM010000021.1 GCA_017483425.1 Lachnospiraceae bacterium
AAACGCTTTTTGAACTCGGGGTCAGACAGGATACAGCGCCTTTGGAGCTTACCTTTTATGAGCTTGCCAAAAGGGGTATGGAGAATAGTGAGCTTATGATATACGGCAGGGTACCGATGATGATAAGCGCCGGATGTCTGTACAGGAACAGCAATAATAACAAATGCTATAGAAGCGCCAATGAAGGTATGCGTATGTTAAAGGCGTATGACATGAAGCATGACATGGTGCTTACAGACCGTATGAAGACAGATTTTCCCGTGTTATGTGATTGCGGGTATTGCTATAATATTATTTTCAATTCGGTACCTGTTTCACTTCATAATGAAATGGAAAGGGTTATAAGGCTTAAACCGGCATCGGTAAGGCTTTACTTTACTACAGAGGAGCCCCGGGAGGCCGCGAAGACGGCGGAGGATTTTATAAACCTGACCGGGATTGAATATAATAAAGCTTTTACCAAGGGGCACTTTATAAATGGAATTGATTGATAACGTGGTCAGAGGAGCAGGGGCTTGGCAGGACTTTCAAAGTATTTCATAGCTGTATTCGTGATATTCTATACGTTTCACTGCTTTGCTGTCTTTTCATACAAAAATGAAGAGGACAGGAGGGTTTTTTATGTATTTCAGAACGCCCTCATGGTCATGACCCATCTGCTCGGCTTTTATGTGCTGTATGTGCGGTCGGGGGAATCCAGTATGCTGATCCTTTGCGTATTGGAAGAGATAGTGCTTTTTGCCATGATAATTCTTTTTGCTAATTTTTATCCAAGGTCTTCGAGGCTTATAACTAATAATGTATGTATGCTGCTTTCGATAAGCTTTGTCATGCTCGCGAGGCTTTCATATGAGAGGGCATGGAGGCAGTTCGTGATTGCGGCATTTGGTATTGCGATCGCTTTGATAGTCCCGTTTTTTGTTAAGAGAATACATCTTATCAGGTATCATTACTGGATCGCGGGTATAGCGGGGCTTGCGATATTGCTTGTAATGATGACAATAGGAACCGTCACGAACGGGTCAAGGATATCCCTTACGATCGCGGGGATCACATTCCTGCCGTCAGAATTTGTAAGGCTCTTATTTATTTTCTTCCTTGCGGGTATGTTTACGGACGAAGAGCAGATAAACCCTGAAACGGGAAGACCCACGATACAGCTTATCGTATCCGGCACGGTACTCGCGGCCGCATATGTGGGGATTCTTGCTCTGTGCAAGGATCTGGGAAGTGCTCTGATGTTTTTTATCATCTATATGTTTATACTTTATGCGGCGACAAGGGCGCCTATAGTGCTGATAGGCGGTGCCGGAGGCATGGCGGCTGCATCACTTGCGGGATATAAGCTTTTTGCGCATGTAAGAAACAGGGTCAGGGCCTGGAGGGATCCTTTCTCCGATATAGAGGGAGCGGGTTATCAGGTGGCCCAGTCATTATTTGCGATCGGAACCGGCTCATGGTTTGGGCTGGGGCTTATGGGAGGCTCTCCCAAAAGCATACCCGAGGTTGCCAAGGATTTCATATTCGCTGCCATTTCAGAGGAAATGGGAGGGATCGTCGCGCTTTGCATCATATTGATCAGCCTTTCAAACTTCCTTATGTTCATGAATATCTCAATGTCGATACATGAGGCGTACTTAAGGCTTATGGCAGTCGGTCTTGCCGTTAATTACGGATTTCAGGTGATACTGACCATAGGCGGAGTGACAAAATTCATACCTCTTACGGGGATAACGCTGCCGCTTGTCAGCTACGGAGGAAGCAGCGTCATCGTGACCTTCATATGCTTTTCCATAATCCAGGGTCTGTATGTGCTTTCCAGAGACGGGGTGGGAGATGAAGAATAGAGAGCTGTGGACGATAGTTTATATATTTCTAGCGGTATTTCTGGCAATGCTTGGATATTTCGTCTATTCAGTGCAGTTTAGCGCCAAGTCTGTGGTAAACGACAGTCATAATACGAGAAAAAAGGATCTTGCGAAGCAGGTGATAAGGGGAACCATATATGCGTCTGACGGATCCGTACTTGCGCAGGAGGCGCTTGACGCTGACGGAAATGAGGTGCGCAACTACCCATACGGGGAGCTTTTCGCACATGTTGTAGGCTTTTCCGTAATGGGCTCGACCGGCATCGAAAATGCCGCGGACGTGGATCTTTTGACCTCAAACGCCCCGGTCTCTGAAAAGCTTCAAAAGGAAATGGCCGGGATCAGAAATACGGGCGACAGCATATACACCTCTTTGAGACCTGATCTGCAGAGGGTATGCTACAGCGCGCTTGGCGACTATAAGGGCGCTGCCGTCGTAATGGAAGCAAAGACCGGCAGGATACTCGCAATGGTAAGCAAGCCTGACTTTGATCCGAACACGGTCTCTGAGAACTGGGCTCAGGTATCAGGAGATGATGAAAACTCCCCACTGGTGAATCGCGCGACTCAGGGTCTGTATCCGCCGGGCAGTACGTTCAAGATAGTAACGCTTCATGAATATATGAGAGAGCATCCGACGGATTTTGAGAGCTATTCCTATGACTGTACCGGAAAGATAACCGTAGGGGATTCTACTATAGAATGCTACCACGGGAGTGTCCACGGACATGAGGATCTGCTGGATTCCTTTGCGGACAGCTGCAATACTTCATTTACAAATATCGGGCTTTCTCTTGATATACCGGAGCTTTCCGATACGGCTGACAGACTTCTATTCGGCAGGGTGATCCCTACGGATCTTGCCTACAGCAGATCAAAGTTTTCATTAAGCTCGGCATCAGATACAAAGACCGTGATGCAGACCTCGATAGGGCAGGGAGGAACGCTGATGACGCCTCTGCATCTTGCCCTTATCACACAGGCGATAGCAAATGACGGAACCATGATGAAAGCGCAGGAGATTGTAAAAAAGACAAATTACCTTGGAGCGTTTATAAAGGAATATAAGCCCGAGGAATATAAAAAGATCATGACAGAGAATGAGGCTTCCAAAATGACCGAATATATGAAGCAGGTATGTATAACGGGAACAGGCAAAAAGCTTGCGGGTCTTTCATACGCGGTTGCGGGAAAGACCGGATCGGCGGAGTTCGGAAACGTAAAGGGGGCCAGTCATTCATGGTTTACGGGCTTTTCAAATCCGGATGACCCTGATATAGTAGTCACGGTGATAATGGAAAACGGAGGCTCGGGCTCGGAAAACGCCGTGCCTGCGGCTAAGAAGATATTTGACGCGTTTTATGGTGTATTTTAATGGCTGACAGCAAAGACAGAAAGAGCAATAAATGGTACAGACTCGATAATGCCGCCAAGATAATCCCGTCATCCGCAAAGGGAGCGGATACGAGGGTATTCAGGATATGCTGCGAGCTGAAAGAAGAGGTTGATCCGGATATCCTGCAGGAAGCGCTTGATGATATCAGGGAAGAATTTCCCATGTTCAACTGTGTGCTGAAAAAAGGATTTTTCTGGTATTATCTGGAGGACAGCGACCTTGAGCCGGAGGTTACGGAGGATCGTCTGCCTGCCTGCTCTCCAATATACTATCCAGGAAGGGTGAACCTGCTTTACAGGGTGAATTATTTTAAGCGCAGGATAAACCTTGAGATTTTTCATGTGC
>JAFUWM010000252.1 GCA_017483425.1 Lachnospiraceae bacterium
TTTATTGCAACCGGCACGGGATATTATGTTCCGGCGGATATAGATTTCTTCGATAACTGCCTCTCGTATTTATGTATTTGCTCTTTTCCAAATTCTAAGCTATACTGCACAGCATAAAAAACCGAAAGAGAGGAGAAAGATTATGAAAAAGACATTGAGCATCATTTTAACAGGAGTTATCACCGCAGGACTGCTCGCGGGCTGCGGAGCAGGAAGCGCGACGGTAAGCACTGAGGCTGAGGCTGAAGTTGAAGCCGAGGAGATTGAGACAGAAGCAGCCGAAACGGAAGAGGTATCTGCTGAGGCCGCAAAAGAAGCAGCACCGGCTGCTGCAGAAAACGAGGCTGGCGACCGCAAGATAGTTGTAGGCGCCAATCCGGTTCCCCATGCCGATATCCTTGACAATGCCGTAAAGCAGGTTCTTGCTGATGAGGGCTGGGAGCTTGAGACCGTTGTATTTGAGGATTACGTACTTCCCAATACTTCACTTGAGTCCGGTGAGCTTGACGCTAACTATTTTCAGACACTCGGATATCTTAACCAGCAGAACGAGGACGCAGGGCTTCACCTTACGGCTATCGCGGGAGTACATATTGAACCCATGGGAATTTATTCCGAGAAATATTCTTCACTTGACGAGATCCCCGATGGGGCTGAAATCGGTATACCTAACGATCCCGATAACGGCGAGAGAGGCTTGAATCTTTTGGTTCAGAAGGGTCTGCTTACATCTATCGGAGACTACGGAACAGATGAAAATTACACCGCTGATTCACTCTCCAAGGATAAGGACGCGAATCCTCACGGCTATAAGATCACACCCCTTGAAGCTGCAAGTCTTCCGCTTTCGCTTCCCGATCTGGACGCGGCCACGATCAACGGAAACTATGCTCTGGGCGCAGATCTTCCCAGCACCTATCCCGCTCTCAGCATAGAGGAATTTGATGACGAGGCAAGCATCAAGCGTACGAACTTTGTAGTAGTACGCGACGGTGAGGAAAACTCCGAGAAGAGTCAGGCTCTTGCGGCAGCCATCCAGTCCGATGCCGTACAGAAATATATAGAAGATACCTATAAGGGCTCTGTCATTCCTTCATTCATCGATCCGGAATAAAAATAATATGATCAGCCTTAATAATGTAAAGAAATCCTTTCAGGACCTTGAGGTCCTGAAGGGAATTTCTCTTTCTATAAACGATAAAGAGATATACGGGATCATCGGGTCAAGCGGCGCGGGCAAATCAACTCTTCTAAGATGCATAAACGGACTGGAAGCCTATGACTCGGGTGAGATCGTCGTGGACGGCGTAACCGTACAGACAGAGGATAAGCAAAAACTCAGAAATCTGCAAAAAAGAATGGGCATGATCTTTCAGGGCTTTAACCTTTTGGAAAGACTTGACGTATATGATAATATAGCTCTGCCCATGAAATTCTGGGGAATCAAGACCGGCACACCCGAAGCAGATAAAAAAATAAAAGAACTTATAAGCCTTGTCGGTCTGGAAGATAAACTGCATGCAAAACCCAGGGAACTCTCGGGCGGACAGAAACAAAGAGTCGCCATTGCGAGAGCTCTTGTGCTTGATCCCGAATTTTTACTCTGTGACGAGGCAACAAGCGCGCTCGATCCCGAGATAACAAAGGGCATCCTGCGTCTGCTTCAGGATATAAACCATGAACTCGGGATCACGATCATAGTAGTTACTCATCAGATGGAGGTCGTAAAGCAGATCTGTGAAAAGGTCGCCTTTTTAAGCAGCGGGCAGGTATTGGAGGAAGGCCGTCCCGAGGAACTCTTTGTAAGACCCGGCAAACAGGAGATCCGGGACTTTTTAAGAGACAGGAGCGAGAAACTTCCTGCTGACGGCATAAATATCCAGCTTTTCTTTAACGGCGCAAATAATTACGATCCGGTCGTTACACAGATGGCAAGGACTCTTGATACCAATTTTTCCATCTGCTGGGCCAAGCTTGAAGATTTCCGTCAGAGCGTATATGGAAGTCTTGTTATAAATACCAACGAGACCGATAAGGAGCGCATCCTGAAGTTTCTGGATGAAAATAATGTAGCGTGGGAGGTAATAGACTGACATGGGAGGCATAGTATCCACAACAGGAATGACTGAGGTAATAATAACCGCTTTCTGGCAGACGATCTATATGGTTTTCTGGTCAACGCTTTTTTCTGTGATCTTAGGCTTTATTCCCGCGGTCATACTGACTCTGACGGCCCCTGACGGATTAAAGCCAAACCGTCCGATATATGAGACATTAAGCTTCATTGTGAATGTATTCAGGAGTTTTCCGTTCATCATACTTCTGGTGATCCTGATCCCGTTCACAAGGCTTATAGTAGGCAAGGCGATCGGTACTACCGCATCGGTTGTTCCGCTTACGATATCCGCGATCCCCTTTATCGCGAGAGTTTTTGAATCCGCCTTAAGGGAAACAGATCCGGGTGTCATAGAAGCCGCTAGGTCATTTGGGGCTTCAAACCTTCAGATACTTATACGTGTGTATGTGAAGGAATCTGTTCCCAGAATGCTTAACGGTATCGTACTCCTTATAATTTCACTCATAGGGTATTCAGCTATGGCTGGTACCGTAGGGGGCGGAGGCATAGGTGACATAGCGATAAGATTCGGCTATCAGCAGTATAAAACCGATTACCTTATTGTCTGCTCGGTGATACTCATTATCTTTGTACAGCTTATACAGATGGCAGGAAATCATCTGTATAAAAAAATATCATAAGAAGGATCATTACCATGACTGATTACATAGCCCTCACAAAACAGCTTGCAGCATTTGCGGAGACCGAAAATGACTTTGTGCCACTGCTCTCCAATGCCTCATCCCTGCTCTACGGAGCGCTTGATAATATAAACTGGGCAGGCTTTTATCTCATGGATAAAGGCTCCCTGCTCGTAGGACCGTTTCAGGGGCGTCCCGCATGTATAAGGATCAAAGTCGGCTCCGGAGTATGTGGAACGGCTGTAAAAGAAGGCCGAGCTATAAGGGTTTCAAACGTGCATGAATTTCCCGGGCATATAGCCTGTGACAGCGCTTCGGAATCAGAGATAGTGATACCGATATACAGCAAAGGAGTGATCTCCGGTGTTCTTGATATTGACAGTCCCGTATTGAACCGTTTTACAGATGAAGATGAAACGGGATTAAAGTTATTTGCGGAAAAAATCGGTGAGCTGGGAGACTTCTCCAGACTAAGATGCTGACGAGATGGCTACAATACTACTTTCCCGATATCTGCGGAGGGCTCCCTGCCCTCTTTTTCATTCACGTAATCTGAAGCCTTTTTTAATATGGCGGCATCTGTATATATGTCCCCTACCTTAAAGCCCAGCTCTCCTGACTGCCTTATGCCGAATATGTCTCCGGGTCCCCTGAGCTTCAAGTCCTCAGAGGCGATCTCAAAGCCGTCGTTTGTCTTTTTCAGAACCTCCAGTCTTTTTGATGCTTCCTTTTCTCCGGACGTATCTACAAATATACAATAGCTCTGCTTGTCTCCCCTGCCTATACGCCCCCTGAGCTGATGGAGCTGTGACAGGCCGAAGTTCTCGGCATTCTCGATCATCATGACTGTTGCATTCGGTACATCAACGCCTACCTCGACTACGGTTGTTGAGACCAGGACACTTATATCACCTGCGGCAAAGCGGTTCATGACTGAATTTTTTTCACTGTTCTTCATCCTGCCGTGAAGAGTTCCTACGCTTATCCCGTCTCCCCATATCTCCCTAAGCCTCTCTGTATATTCGAGTACATTTTCCCCCCTCCCCGATTCCGAGGGCTCTACAAGAGGGCATATCACATATGCCTGTCCGCCGTTTTTTACTTCCTTTCTTATGAAGTTATAGGCTTTTTGCCTGTAGTCCGTATCCACCACCGCATTTTTAATTTCAAGCCTTTTTGCGGGACGCTCGTTCATGACAGAGATATCGAGATCCCCGTACAGGATTATGGCAAGAGTCCTGGGGATCGGCGTTGCGCTTATCACAAGTACATGTGGATTCTTTCCGTCAAGCCTGTCAGACAGATTTTCCCTCTGCCTCACTCCGAATCTGTGCTGCTCATCACAGACCGCAAGCGCAAGATCCTTATATTCCACAAGGTCTGTAATCAGCGCATGGGTTCCGATAATGATATCGGCCGTACCGTCAGCTATCTCCTCTCTTGCCTCTTTTTTTTGTTTCTCAGTCAATGCTCCCGTAAGCAGCACACATTTAACATCGTAGCTCTCCATAAGCGCGGAGATCTTTTTCATATGCTGCGCGGCAAGCACCTCTGTCGGAGCCATAAGCGCAGCCTGATGCCCGTTTTTAACAACCGTCAGCATTGCAAGCAGGGCGACTATGGTCTTTCCCGAGCCTACATCTCCCTCTATAAGCCTGTTCATGGCACGGTCTGATCCCATGTCCGATATGATATCCTCATATGCCTGCTGCTGCGCTTTTGTTAGCCTGTATGGAAGAGACTCTGTAAGGCGTTTCGCTTCAGATACCTCTATGACAGGAAAGTCGTTTACACTTCTCCTGTTCTCTGATTTCAGCTTTCTCATCGAGACAAGGAAACGGCGGAATTCATCGAATACAACCCTCTCCCTTGCCTTTATATACTGCCCTCTGTCATCGGGAAAATGCATTGCGAAAAGACTGTCCCATAACTTTTCAAGGCCAAGCCTCTTTCTGTCCTGATCGGGTATTTCATCCTCTATTGCAGAAATACCGGCAAATGCCTGAGATACGGCTTTTATGACAGTTTTTTCCGTAAGTCCTTTGGTCAGCGGATACACCGGTGTCAGGGTATCCGTGAGTCTTTCGTATTCATCAGCCTTATACATCTTTGGCTGTGACAGGCCGTAGCTTTGTCCCCTGACCTTCACCGTACCGTAAAAGATCCTTTCCATATCAACCTTGATTGCTTTTTTCAAGTACGGCATATTAAAATAAGTGATCCTCAAGGATCCGGTGTCATCTCCCGCCATGAAGGTGAGCATTGACATTCCCTTTACATGGGCAATCTTTGCTTCCGTAAGAACCTTGAGCGAGAGCGCTGCCTTTTCATCCGGTCTGATATCGCAGACCTTTTTTATCCCGGGATATCTGATATATGAAGAAGGAAAATATCTGATAAGATCTGATAAGGAAAAAACGCCCACCTTGTGAAACAAGGCGGCGCTTTTTTCTCCTATGCCTTTTAGTGATGAAATATCATCCCTTAGATCCATATGTATATGCGATTATTCAACGGAGATTATGTAATAATAGACCGGCTCTCCGCCCGAATGCATCTCCACATCCACATCGGAGTACTTTGCCTCTATCCTGCGCACAAGCTCTTTTGCCTGGGCCTCATCCGTGTCCTCTCCATAATATATACTTACAAGCGACGACTCCTCGTCTATCATCCTGTAGACCATCTCAAACGCCGTATCAAGAATATCTGTGCCGACCGCCAGAATACCATCATCGCCTATACCCATGATATCGCCTTTTTTAATGACATTTCCGTCAAGCTCCGTGCTCCTCACGGAATAAGTGATCTCACCGGTCTTTACTGCCTTTATCGCATCAAGCATGGCCTCCTTATTATCCTCCGCCGCACTTTCCGGCAGGAAGCTTATAAGCGCCGTTATACCCTGTGGTATGGTCTTTGTAGGTATCACTATTACTTCTTTGTCTTCCGTAAGGGATGCTGCCTGATTCGCCGCAAGGATGATGTTTTTATTATTGGGAAGAATGAATATAGTGTCCGCGTTTATCCTTCCGATCGCCTCCAGGATATCATCCGTGGACGGATTCATCGTCTGACCGCCGGAGATGATCTCATCGGTTCCAAGATCCCTGAAAATCTCGCTCAGTCCGTCACCCACGGATACCGCTATGAAGCCAAAAGCCTTTTTCTCCACGGATACCTCGGGATTAGCCTCCGCGATCCCCGAAACTCTCTCATCCGGTATACCGGCCTCAGCTATCTTATCAGCTATGACCTGTGAAGATGTGACCTTTGCCCTTATTGGGCCATTTGCGGTGCCGGCCTGTCCAGTATATACCATCTCATCCTCGGGTCTTTCCACATATTTACCGCCGTCCAGCTTAAAGAGTCTTTCCTGATGCTCCTCGCGCATATTGTCGATCTTCATTGAAGTCAGAGCCCCATAGGTAAGAGCCCTTTCAAAAGCAAGTCCGGGGTGGTTCGTATGCACGTGAACCTTTACTATATCCTCATAGGACACGCAGACTATTGAATCACCTATGGACTCGAGATATCCCTTGAAATCAGCCTCCGTTTTCTGATTGAAGTTATGGTTCAGCATTATTATGAACTCTGTACAGTATCCGTACTTTACATCCGCATTTGCGACGGCATCACGATTGATTCCTCCTGTGCTCACCCCCGATGCCGCTTCAAGATCTGCCGCGGTGAAATCAGACACCTCTCCGAGCAGTGCCTTTTTGGCTCCAGTAAGCACACACACAAGCCCCTGTCCGCCTGAATCAACAACTCCCGCCTGCTTCAGCACAGGAAGCAGCTCCGGTGTCTGTGTAAGCACATATTCAGCATGTGATACGACCTCATTGGCAAAGACCTCAAGGTCATCACATTTATCAGAAAGCTCCGATGCTTTCTCTGCCGCTCCCCTCGCGACTGTAAGTATAGTTCCTTCCTTGGGCTTCATGACTGCCTTATAGGCCGTCTCGCAGGCTTTATTAAACGCAGTGGCTATCAGAGCCATATCAACTGTCTCATGGTCTCTGATCTCTTTTGTGAAGCCTCGTAAAAGCTGTGAAAGGATAACTCCGGAATTTCCCCTTGCCCCTCTTAAGGACCCGACCGATATTGCTTTGCAGAGCGCCGCCATGTCATAGCTGTCGCCAAGCGCAAGCACTTCCTTTGCCGCTGACATTATGGTAAGTGTCATATTCGTACCCGTGTCGCCGTCTGGCACAGGGAAAACATTAAGATCGTTTATCGTCTCTTTATTCGCGGCAAGCTCTGCTGCGCCCGCAAGAAACATCTTTGATATGAAGGCGGCATCAAGTGTTTTGGTTGCCATCAGTCTATCACCCTTACCCCTTCGACAAATATATTTATTACTTCAACCTCAAGTCCGGTAAATTCCTCGACCTTGTATTTCACATTGCTCATCAGGTTGTCCGATACTGCTTTGATGCTGACACCGTAGGCGATTATCACATGGAAGTCAAGAGTTATCTTGTTATTATTTATCTCGACATTTATACCATGCGAAAGGCTCTCCCTTTTCAGCAGTCTGAAAAGACCGTCACGCATCGAATAGGTAGCCATGCCTACCACGCCAAAGCATTCCATAGCCTCGGTACCCGCAAGCTGGGCTATGGCTTCCGTATCTACAGATATATTCCCAAGGTCAGTACTCATTCTTGCTCTCATAATTCCCTCCTAAAAAAATAACCTTTCAGATCAGTTCGATTATCTTTATATCCCTCTGCTGGGAGAGATCTACTATTTCATCCTTACATTTTACCACAGGTCGGCCTATTGCGCCGCTGTTATTCATTATAACTTCACCGACCATTCCGTTTGAAAGCCTTACATCGTTTCCGATCATCTCATCCATTATATGGTTCATAAAGGTTGTCATCGTCGCAATATCATATTTAAGGAACATATCCTCTTTTATTATCTCTACGACCTGATACGGATTCATGGGTGCCCGATATGCCCTTGCGCTTGTCATTGCCTCATATACATCGGCTATGGCTATCATCATCGCGAACGGATCGATCTGGTCCCTTGTAAGCCCCTGGGGATATCCCGTGCCGTCACAGCGCTCGTGATGCATCAGGGTCGCGTTTAATATATGCTCGTTGATCCCGAATTTGCTGAGCATATGATAACCGAAGAAAGCATGGGTCTTTACAAGATCAAATTCCATTTTGTTGAGCTTTCCCGGTTTCCAGATTATATCATTCGGGAGCATGAACTTGCCTATGTCAAACAAAAAGCCTGCATAAAGAAGAGTCTCACAGTCCTCCGGTGAGAGTCTGAGCCACTTACCCATCTTTTTGCAGATAAGAGCGACATTTAACCCATGCGCGTATGACATATCACCCTCGTCATGGAGCATTATATTTATATAGGAAAACAGCCTTTTCCCTGAGATCGTTTCCGGACACAGCGCATCGGCGATGGCCTTCAGGTCAACAAATCTGAAAGGAACTTTCTTGAATATGAAAGAATCAACCGCCACCTTATACGCGGCGAGATTGGCTTTATACTGGATCTGAAAGGCCTTGAACGCTTCGGAAACCTTTATCTTCTCATAGTAGGTCTCAGCCAGATCCTCAGCGTCCATTATCTGGACAGTAAGAAGCTTAAAAGCCTCAAGCTTCGCCTTTACGATATGATCTACTTTGGTTCCCTTTTTTATGGCCGTCTTACCGCCGACATTGATGTCCTCTGCCAGCTGCATACCGTCCTGCAGTGCCATTACCGCTACAGTTTTCATTACCTGTCCCCGATCAGTCTATATCTCTCTAATATATCTAGTTGCCAAATGTTCATAAAAACACATCATCTAGTATAATTGCCTGTAGTGGCAAAGTCAACTCTTTGTATAGTAAACGGCAAATTTCTTTGCCGTTTACTATATAACCGCATTTGTTGTATACTCATTTATTATGAAAATCAAATTTTCAAACAGGGTTTTCCTCGGGGAAAGCATAGCAGACGACCCTTCCGGGGTTATAAAAAAAATAAAAAGGAGACAATTCATGCCCGGGACATTTATTTTGAGTCCCGCCGAAAACGGCATTGATCCTATAGAATACTTTGACTCAAAGCAGCTTCTCCAGCCCTTTTATAAGGATAAGGAGCTTCTTGTTCTTGGTATTGCAAAATCCGAGGATGAAGCTATAGCGCTTGTAAAGGAAATATATGAGGCCTCTGTAGAATACGGACATGACAGCATACGGCCATATATAGAGGAACTGTTTTCATGATAGTGCTGCAGATACTTAAGATCATAGGTATCATCCTGCTGGTTGTCCTTCTGATACTGCTTGCCCTGATACTCATAATACTGTTTGTTCCGATCCATTACAGGGCTGACGGTTCCTATAAGGATACCGATAATGAATATCAAATAAGCGCAAAGGTAAACTGGATACTTCATATAATACGGGTGAATTTCAAAAAAGATAATTCATCAACGGATATACTGGCCAAGGTATTATTTTTCAAGGTATATCCACGCCCTGAAAAAGCCTCCGGAACGCTGGGTGAGCGCAAAGCCCCCGAAGCTTCCCGTATTTCCAAAATAAAATACCAAATATCCTCCCTTTATGTTAAAATAAAGCGTATAATTTATATGATTAATGACGAACGGGATAAAGCTGCTGTTTTGGAGCTGCTTTTAAGGGTCAAAAAGCTCCTCTGGCACATAAGGCCGCGTAAGCTCGATATCAATTTAAGACTCGGCCTTGATGATCCATCGTCAACAGGTGAAGCAGCGGGGCTTATATATTCATTCTATCCGGTATATACCCATCATCTTCACCTTGATCCGGATTTTGACAATAAAGTCATAGAAAGCGATCTGGATCTTAAAGGGCATATTCAGCTTATATTTGTTGTGATAGCGGCTGCCCGGATATACTTTAATAAGGATATCCGCAGGTTATACCGGCAGATACAAAGGCTTAGGGAATAGCAATTCATTACAGAAAGCGAGGTTTTTATTTTGGCTAACTTGACTTTTGATGAGATGGTAAACTCACTGATTAAGGGACTCAGCGGATTCTTTTCCACTAAGACCGTGGTAGGCGAACCCAAAAAGATCGATGACACTATCATAATCCCTTTGGTAGATGTGACCTTCGGCATGGGAACCGGCGCATCGACCGCAGAAAAAAAGAACGGCGGCGGAGGCGGTGTTGGTGGAAGAATGACACCCTCTTCCGTGCTTGTGATATCAAACGGTGTGACCAAGCTTGTGAACATCCGGAATCAGGATGCCGTCACCAAGATGCTTGACATGGTTCCCGATATAATCAATAAATTTACCGATAAAGCTGATCCCTCCGCTCCGGGAGTCGAGAACGATCAGGCTATAGATATAGCTTTTAACGGAGACACCTCCGCTGATAACAAGGTTATCTGACAATCTTACAGTGTTTAAAACGAAGACCAGCCTCTACGGCTGGTCTCTTGCTGTCTTACGTATATTATACTTTTAATATCTGATCAATCCTCAGGCTCTCTCTACTGCGCCCGACCTTAAGCATCTGGAGCAGACATAAAGTCTCTTGGGAGTACCGTCTACCTTGCACTTTACTCTCTTGATGTTTGAGTTCCAGATCCTGTTTGACCTTCTATGTGAATGGCTGACGTTGTTTCCGAAATGCACGCCCTTGCCACAAACTGCACATTTTGCCATCTTCTACACCTCCTCTACAGATTAAGTATCCAGGCTCACAAGCCCACAGCGGTGTATATTCTACCAAAATAATCTCTTGTTTGCAACCTTTATTTTCGATATACTCTAAATATGCGTAAAAAGATTAAGATAGATTTCATAGATTTCTGGTCGGATTTAAAAAAAGATGATAACTACTTCACCGATATACTTAACCGGTATTATGACGTTGAGATATCAAAGGATCCCGATTATGTTTTTTGCAGTTACTTCAACGATAAGCATCTTGAATACAGGGACTGCGTGAAAATACTCTTTATGGGCGAAAATCTCGTCCCGGATTTTAATCTGTATGATTATGCTCTCGGCTTTCACTATATTGATTTTGAAGACCGCTATCTGAGACTTCCGCTTTATGCACTCTATACACAGCACTATGAGATGTTTAGCAAAAAGCATACATATACAGACTACTATTATCTGTCCAAGAAAGGCTTCTGCAACTGTGTCATATCAAACCCCTTTGTGGATCCGGCACGGGATGAGATGTATAAAGCGCTGAGCCGTTATAAGAAGATAGACAGCGGAGGCCGCTATCGCAACAATACAGGCGGACCTGTAAAGGATAAGATCTCCTTTGAAAAAGGATATCGCTTTACCATGGCCTTTGAAA
This sequence comes from Lachnospiraceae bacterium, assembly GCA_017483425.1. GTDB lineage: Bacteria > Bacillota > Clostridia > Lachnospirales > Lachnospiraceae > NK4A144. The sequence continues at coordinate 11,097 of JAFUWM010000252.1, forward strand.
ATACATCAACCCCCGGCTATACCACAGAAAAAATCTTTGAAGCCTTTGCGGGCGATACGATCCCTGTCTATTGGGGAAGTCCGGAAGTCGCTGAGGAATTCAATCCGGAAGCTTTCATAAACTGCCACGATTTTCCGGATGCTGATTCCGTGGTTGAAAGGGTCAAAGAGGTAAATGAAAACGATAAGCTTTTCCTTAAGATGATAAAAGCGCCTGCCATAACCGAAAGCTCGCTTGCTTCAAAATACATGAAAGAAGACTATGCCGACAGCTTTCTTTGTCATATATTCGACCAGGATCCAAAGGCTGCGATCCGACGCAACATGGTCTATGTAGGGCTTAAATATCAGGAAAAAGCATTATCTTCGGGAAGATTCCAAAACACCATGGATATCATAAGGCGTCCGATCCATCTGATAAAAA
>JAFUWM010000253.1 GCA_017483425.1 Lachnospiraceae bacterium
ACTGTCCCGGGGCATCTCCCCTGTATATCACATCGGGGTCATCAGGATTACCGGCTGACGATGATCCGCTTCCTCTACTCTGCGGTGGTTTCCTGTAGGTTCTTGTTTTTTCAGGCTTTGCGGCAGTCTTCACCTGCATCGCCCTGCCTGATATTGCGGCTATCTCCCGCTGCACCCGTCTTTCAGCTTCAAGCCTCTCGGGAGACGGCTCGGCCTTTTCGTAGGCTATCTTTACATTGCATGAAAGCCCCGCCTTATCGGAGAATATATCCAAAAGGTATCTCTTAAGCTCATCTGCCACATCATGGGCGACTATCGTATCCGCAAGCGTCACGACAAGATTCCCGTTTTCATCAAACCGTTTCGCCGCCTGGTGATACACGGAATACATAAGCGGCTTCTCCGCCTTCATTCCATACGCTATACTTCCCTTATATTCGTCATAGAAATTTACGGCGTTATACTGGGAGGAAAGCTTAAAGCTTTCATGCAGAAAAACCTTGACACGTCCCTTTTTATCAAGGGATGCCGCGAGCTCCTTTTGTATGGCGTAGATATCTTTTTTATGAACCGGATGGGAACTTTCTATAAATACGTCTACCTTTGATCTCGTAGACGTCATCGTAATTCCCGATACGACTGCATCAGACAGTATTTCCCGTATCTCTTCGGATGCGGGCTTATATGAATTAAAGACTTCAAAGAAAGGCTTTTTTGAGCTCATCTTCCAATGCTCCCACTATTTCAGACTCCGCGACCTTTCTTATTATCTCTCCCTTTTTGATGATAAGACCTTCGCCGTGACCGCCCGCAACCCCAATGTCAGCTTCCTTTGCCTCGCCGGGTCCGTTTACGACGCATCCCATGACCGCAACCTTTATATTCAGATCCTTGTATTTTGAAAGCATCCGCTCCACACTGCCCTCTAACGCAATAAGGTCTATATCAGTCCTTCCGCAGGTGGGACACGATACGATCTCAACTCCTCCCGTGCGAAGTCCCAGTGACCTTAATATGATCCGCGCGCTCTTTACTTCCTCAACCGGGTCTCCGGTCAATGACACACGTATCGTATCACCTATGCCCTCATACAAAATTATCCCTATGCCTATGCCTGATTTGATATTTCCTGATACAAGCGAGCCTGCCTCGGTGATACCCACATGCAGGGGATATTTGCACTTCGGCGCAAGCTCCTCATGAGCCTTTACTGCCATCAAAACATCGGATGATTTAATGGAAACGACTATATTATCATAGCCCGCCCGCTCTATCATCCGAACCTTGTCAAGCGCCGACTCTACGATCCCGGAAGCTGTGACCTTTCCGTATCTGTCAACTATCTCCTTTTCAAGCGAGCCTGAGTTTACCCCTACCCTTATAGGGATATTCCTTTCTTTGGCAGCCCTTACCACCTCAATAAGCTTATCCTCCCCGCCGATGTTTCCGGGATTTATCCTTATCTTGTCCGCCCCGTTTTCCATGGCTTTTATCGCCATTTTGTGATCAAAATGAATATCCGCCACGAGGGGTATGTGTATCCTCTTTTTTATCTCCTTTATCGCGCTTGCCGACTCCTCGTCAGGAACCGTGCAGCGTATTATATCGCAGCCTGCCTCCTCCAGACGCAGTATCTGCTCCACAGTCGCGTCCGCATCAGATGTTCTGGTATTTGTCATGGACTGGATAAGGATCGGGTTCCCTCCCCCGATCACCTTATCCCCTATATGAATGACCTTCGTATTGTCTCTGTACATCTTGCCCCCGCAAATTTTTTTGTTTAAGGATTAGTATACTTTCTATCAGACTTTATTTCAAACTGTGCCTCCTCCGATGCGGTGTTTCCGAATTCATCCATCGCAAGCACCTGCAGGCTGTATCTGCCGCTCTTTGTTACCTCGCTCCCGTCATAATCCATGCCATTCAGCATCACCTTCACCTGTACAAGACTCTCGTCCTCCGCTATATTATCATCGACCTGCATCATGAAGCTTTTCAGGCTGCTCCCGTCAAGTCCGAGGAGTCCTCTTATAACCGGAGCGTCTTTGTCTATAGCGAAAGCTATGCTGCGCTTTGATGTATTGCCCGCGCTGTCTGACGCAATGACCCCGACTATATATATCCCGCTCTTATCAAATAAGATACTGCTGTCAGTATATTCCGCGCTGTCCTCATATTCTCCGGAGAGTGTATATCTCACAATCGTCTCTCTTACACTGCAGCCGGAATCCGCGTCATCTGAAGCTTCAAACTCAAGCCTTACATCCCTGCCGTATATCCCTTTATCTGTCGCCCCCTTTATCTTTATCTCCGGCGGTATCCCATCCCTTTTTTCTATCGTAAAGGAGCTCACTGCCTTGTTTTTTGCCACATCATATGATGTGATCTCATATGTACGGGTTCCGTATTCCATTCCGGATATATCAATACTAACCGCTTCTCTCGCCCCTGATCCTTTATATAGTTCCCGGATTCCGTCGGATATCGTAACCTCCGCCACTCCGGACAGGGCATCCTTAGCGCCTGTTATAAGCTTTAAGGTATTGTCATCCATGCTTATCGCTTCCGCCGTTATTAAGGGCGGAGTATCGTCCGCTATGATATCCTCTCCCAGGCATTTTTTCTTCGTTTTATTTCCGGCATTATCCACAGCCCAGTAATATATGCTTCCCGTAAAAGGAGGAGATATCTCTACCATATCCGCCTTTATAGGCTCGTCATCCCCTGTCTGCACGTAAATCCCTTTAAGACCTGACAGCTCATCATCCGCTTCAAGCTTTACTGACATCGTTTTATTTGATACTACTGACGGAAGCTCGGCTTCTTTAAGAACCGGCGGCGTATTATCGATCATTATCTCAGACGGCAAGTCCGCGTATGTCCTGTGTCCCATACCGTCCTCTGCATAGATAAAAACCGTATATATCCCGTCATCTAGGAGCTCAAACTCTGTTTTCTCTTTTATTTCCTCTATACTTCCGTTTTTCCATCCCCTGATACCGCAGTATACATATGAGTGCGGCAGGGGCTCCACAGTGATGATATAGCCGCTTTCTGTCTCTGATATAAAAGCTTCGGGCTTATCGTATATCCCCTCGATAAAATCCACACTGTATACGCCTCCGTGAAGCTTTACAGTCTCCCCGTCTGCTTCCTTTTTATAAAATGAAACTTCTTTCACACCTCCGTCCGGAAATAATATATATTCCCCGTTTTCCACGGGATTTAATGTACTCCCGTCTTCATAAAGGTACTTCTCTTTGTACTTAAGCTTCCCGCTGTCAAATATAAACCTCACGGGACCGGCATTTAACGCATGATGCTCTTCGTCAAACCCCACTTCATGGCCTGTGGAATCCAAAGCCCTTATCATTCCCTGCGTCTCATCCTCTACAGACCCGGCATATACCATAAAATGCACTAATATTATATTGATAATCAATGTCATAAAGGCTACGCAGAAAGCCTTCACGATGAGCCTCTCACTCTCTCTGTCTCTCATATTTTTCTCCTCTTTGCGAAATCCGATTGATATAATATAGATTAATGCAATTATAACGGACGGAAGACCCCGTCCGATCTTTCAAGGTGAAAAGATTCTACCACAAGCTAACAGCCGTGGCAAGAAAAAAAATCAGAAAGGTATTTCTTTAACTCCCCTCGCCCTGCACAGGGCGGAGGAAGCTCCTTTGTAAGACAGGGGGTTGCTATACACATCCGTTACGGTACATCCTGCCTCGGTC
>JAFUWM010000254.1 GCA_017483425.1 Lachnospiraceae bacterium
CATCGCGGCAGCGAAGATCGGTGCGGCCGCAGCTGTGCTCAACGGACTTTATCCGGCCGACAGGCTTGCGTACATTTTTGATGACTGCAGCGCAAAAGCTGTTATAACCCCCGACTGGCTGAATGACGCGGACAGCTTCGATGCGCTCACGGAAAGCGTACAGCTTTCGCCGGAAGATCCGGCAATCATAGTTTACACCTCCGGTTCCACAGGTAAACCCAAAGGTGTTCTGATAAATCACCTTGCTGTTATGAGCTGTCTATCGCGCAATAACAAGGCTTTGAAGCTGAATGAGGATGACGTCATCGGCGAGGGAGCTCCGTTCTTCTTTATCGCGGGTTCCACGATAATACTATATGGTCTTGCCTATGGCATGACCAATGTTCTTGTTCCTATGGCAGCTATGCGGGATCCCGAGCTTCTTTCTCAGGTGCTGGCGGACAATCTTGTGACCGTTACCTTCATTAGCCCGAAGATACTGCGCTATTTCAAACCTGCACATAAGGAGCTGAGATTTGTTCTTACAGGAAGCGAGCGTTTAAGCGGTATATATTCCGACGAATACATCCTTGTGAATACGCTGGGGCTTTCCGAGTCATGCGGCGGTCTGTTCGCGTTCTTTGTAGATAAAGCCTATGACAACACTCCTATTGGTCTGCCTATGGGAGACGAGGCTGCCTACCTTCTTGATGAAAACGGCAATGAAGCAGAAGAGGGTGAGATATGCGTCGCGGGCAATTTTGCGAGCTGCTACATAAACCTGCCCGAAGAATCTACAAAAACCTTCGTGCCTAATCCCTTCAAGGACAGGGACGGTCACGAGAAATTGCTTAAGACAGGCGACATCGGCAAGCGTCTTCCTGACGGCAACATTGTTTATCTCAATCGCAAGGACTGGATGGTAAAGATAAACGGTCAGCGTGTTGAGCCGGGAGAGGTCGAAGCTGCGCTGCGCAAGATATCCGGTATCAAGGATGCTGCAGTTAAGGATCATACCGATGCCCGGGGAGTCACCTATCTTGCAGCATACTATGTGTCTGAGACAGAGCTTGAGGACGAAAAGCTCAGGCTCGCGCTAAAGGAATACCTGCCGGATTACATGATCCCCTCGTTCTTTATCCGTATGGACGCTCTGCCGATCAACGCAAATGGCAAGCTCGACCGGGGCGGACTTCCCATCCCTGATCTCAAGTCTTACCAGTCGGAATATGCAGAGCCCGAGACTCCCGAGCAGGAGAAGCTGTGCAAGGCGTTCGAGGCTATTCTTGCCCTTGACCGCGTGGGCATTGACGATGATTTCTTTGCGCTGGGCGGAGATTCCGTCAAAGCAGCGGGTCTTATGACGCATATCAAAGAACTGCCGGTTGCGATAGCCGACATCTATTCCGGTAAGACTGTGCGTAAGATCTCGGAGCTTATGGAGAAGAACGTCGATCTTAAAGCAGTTTCCGGCGCACCCTTAAACGCAGCCGCAGCAGGTGTGGCAAGGTATCCTCTTACGCCTATGGAACGTGGAATGTATCTTGAACAGAAGCTCGAACCCGACTCAATATCCTACAACCTGAACATCGGTATATACATAAACGGCGCGGACAGGGAAACAATACATACGGCGGTCAGCGAGCTTTTCCTTGCGCATGAGGCGCTGCATTCCCGATACGGCGAGGATAACGGCGTACCCTGCCGTATCATTGAAAATAAAGTGCCGCAGCTCACCGATGGTGATGCGCTCGACCGCTCGGCGTTTGAGGCTGCTCTTGAAGATCCCGGAGAATCTTTCGACCTTGAGGACAGCATACCGATCAGGTTGACGCTCCATCCTATAAACGAGGGCGGCTTCGGTCTGCATCTTCGCATACATCACATTGCCTTTGACGGCGGAAGCATGGAGTTCTTCGTGAATGAGCTTGCCGCATTGCTAAAGGGAGATACTGCGAAGGTGCAGACAGCAGACCTCTACGGTATAGCTGCAAGAAGAGACGACATGCAGGCTGAACCTGAAACTGCGTTCTTTGAGGAAATGTTCAGTGACGGTGTTCCGGCAAACGAAATGCCCATAAAGGGCGTTCGTCCGAAGAAACATCCGCTCTCCGATACTGTACTGACTTCTGAGCTGGGTGCGAAAGAAATTGAGGCACTGAAGGAAAAAGCAAAGCAATATGGCGTTACGATGTTTGAACTGATGCTGTCCGTATCGGCTGCGGTGCTTGGGCAGTATTGCGCTTCTGAGGATGTTGTTGTCGGAGTTCCCGTCAATACCCGTGACAGTTTCTCCTCTGAAATGATCGGTATGTTCGTGAATACCATCCCTGTACGTATCCGCCCGAAGCATGCGGCGACAATCTCTGATTATTTTGCTGAGACTGCTGAGACTGTACGCAGAGCATCGAGGGAGTGCAGTGTTCCGTTTGAAACATTGGTGGGACTTTTCTGCAAGGAGCGTGATACCTCCCGCAGCCCGCTCTTTGATATGAGCGTAAACTTCCTGCCGGTCTCCGACCCCTATGATGATGGTGGGGTGTCGATTGACTTTACCGCGCCGCTCCAACAGATGAGCCGCGATATCGGCTTCGTTATCCGCAGCAGGAACGACTATATGCAGATACTCATGCAGTATTCCTCCGAGCTGTTCGATACGGACGTGGCGGAGAACTTCATGGAGCAGTTCACAGAGTCTCTCAGGCTTCTCGCGTGGTCTGATACGGTGCTTGTGCGCGACCTGACGGCTCTTCCGGAGCGGCAGCGCTCGCAGCTGGAGAAGTTGGGCTGTACAGCACAGGAGGAGATACCGGAAAAGCTGCTGCATCGCATGTTCGAGGAGCGCGTTGCAAGGCAGCCTGACGACACGGCGCTTATTGCCAGCGACAAAATCATGACTTACGCGGAACTTAACACTGAAGCGAATCGTGTGGCCTGGAGCCTTGCGGAGCAGGGAATAAAAAGGGGAGACAGTGCGGTGCTGCTGCTCCCGAGACGAAGCTGCTACTTCTCCGCGATGTTCGGCGTTCTTAAGACGGGAGCAGCATTCATTCCCTGTGACCCTGAATACCCGCATGAGCGCATCCGACACATCACAGAGGATTCGGGTGCGTCCTGCATCATCACGACAGAAGAGCATCTTGCGGACTATCCCACAGGCAAAGCGTTTGATATACAGAAGCTCATCAGGGGTGAGAAGACCGGAAACCCGGATATAGAGCAGTCCGGCGATGATCTTGCATATATGATCTACACCTCCGGTTCAACAGGCAAGCCGAAAGGCGTTATGCTGCGTCATGTCGGTATTTGCAGCTTCTTTACGAATAGCAGGGCAAATATACTCTACGACTTTGAAAAAGGTGATATTTCCGCGATACTGTCAGTTACAACGGTCTCATTTGACCTCGGACTTAAAGATACGGTCGGTATGCTCATAAACGGCAGAACCGTGGTATTTGCGGACGAGGAACAGATGAATGATCCCAGGGAGCTGACAGTGCTGTTTGAAAAGACTGGCGCTGACGCTATAAACGCCACTCCCTCGCGTTATCTGCAATATATGGAATACGAGCCGTTCAGGAACGCGCTTGCAAAGTGCAGGCTCATAGCTGCCGGAGGAGAGCAGTATCCCGCCGCGCTGCTTAAAAAGCTGCAAGAGCTTACGAGAGCGCGTCTTATCAACACTTACGGTCCCACTGAGACGACTATTTCCGCGAATATGGCGGAGCTTACGACGGCCAGGCGCGTTACCGCGGGCAGACCGCTCCTCAATTACACCGAATATATCGTTGACAGGGATGGAAACCGTGTTCCACGCGGAGTGACCGGTGAGCTGATTATCGGCGGTCCGGGTGTGGCATTGGGATACCGCAACCTGCCCGAAATGACCGCAGAACGCTTTGTGAATTATAACGGTATGAGAGTCTACCGCTCAGGTGACTATGCACGCTACGACGCCGACGGAAACGTCGAGATACTCGGACGTATGGACAATCAGGTGAAGCTCAGAGGCTTGCGTATAGAGCTGGGTGAGATAGAGGGGCTTATGGAGCAGCAGCCGGGCATAAAGCGCGCAGTCGCCGCGATACGTCCTCTCAATGGTCAGGACGAGCTGTGCGCATGGTTCACTGCTGACAGCCGGATTGATATCTTTTCACTGCGCGACGAGCTTAAAAAGTACCTTACCCTTTATATGGTGCCTGCCGCGATAATGCAGCTCGACGAAATACCCGTCACACCCAACGGCAAGACAGATATGAAGGCTTTGCCGACCCCCGAGCCGGTACGCGAAGAATCTATTCCGCCGCAGAATGAGACACAGCAGAGGATATTCGATATAACCGCGGCAGTCATCGGCGGCGACAGCTTTGGCATAGACACCGACCTTTATTTTGCAGGACTTACAAGCCTCAACAGCGTGAACCTAGGTATCGGGCTCTCCGAGGCTTTTGATGTGAATGTGCAGATAAGGGACCTTCGTGAGCATAATACCGTAAGGAAGCTTGAAAGGCTCATACTCGGCATGGACAAAGAGGAGACGTTTGCAATGCAGGACGAGTACGCTGTCACAAAGGTACAGGAGGGCGTATTTTTCGAGACACAGTCGCATCCTGAGACTACGATATACAATATCCCGACGCTTATCGCGCTTGATAACGGAGTTGATATCGGACGGCTGAAAGCCGCTTTAGTTGCAGCGGTGGAGGCGCACCCGTATCTTAAAACGCGTTTCTTTATCAGCGAAAATGGTGCCATCCGACAGAAGCGTAATGACAGCGAACCGTTCACCGAAGCGGACATCAGGGAGACAGACTGTGGCAGAATAGACGAAGTGAAGGACGGACTCGTAAAGCCGTATGACCTGCTGAAAGACAGGCTTTTCCGCGTAATGCTTATACACACGCCGAATGAGTATTTCCTGTTCTTTGAAGCGCATCATGCTATCTACGACGGTACAGCCAAAGCTATTCTGATGCGCGATATTTCCCGCGCATACGCTGGGGAGAAGCTTGCAGCCGAAACATACAGCGGTTTTGAGGCTGCACAGCTTGAGGAACGTCTGCGTGCAAGCGGGCATTATGCTAAAGCAAAGGAATATTATACTAATATGTTCAGTGGCTGTGAGACCGACTGCCTGCCAATGGGTGATGCGCAGGGCGACGATGAGGGCTCCGGCACTATAATAACCGAGGGTAAGGTCGATGCTTCCGAAGTAGCGGCATTCTGTACACAGAACAACTTAAGCGAGAACGCGTTCTATACTGCGGTATTCGGATATGTCGCAGCTAAATACTGCGGCAGGGACGATACGGTATTCACAACGGTGAACAACGGACGAAATGATCCTCGTTTTGCTGAGAGCGTCTCAATGTTTGTCAGGACCTATCCAGTGCTTTCAAGAACCGGCAGCCGAGAGGTTAAGGACTATATCAGGGATATAGGCAATCAGCTCATAGACAGCCTTGCTTACGATGTTTATTCCTTTGAAGAAATAAGCCGCGAACTCGGTGTCAGGGCGGATATGATCTTTGCCTATCAAGGCGCGATCACGGACAGCAGGAGAGAATTCTGCGGATTGCCGTACAGGAATATCGAGCTGCATCTTGACGAAGCGAAAGCGGGCATCGAGTTTCTTGTGTATCCTGCCGGAAGTAAGACTGTCACATACTACTGCGATTTTAGAAAGTCTCTTTTTACCGGGGGATTTATGCGCCGCTTTATCCGCGCATATGAGAGAGCCCTAAGCGAGTTTATGCGCAGGACAAAGCTTTCGGACATAGAGCTTATCGATGAGGATACGCAAAAAAAGCTGGATAGCTTCAATGACACTTCCAAAGACTATGAGATATCCGATATCGTGACGCTGTTTGAACGTCAGGCTAAAGCAGTACCGGATAATATCGCCGTCGTGTTCAAGGATATAAAGCTTACATATAAGCAGACCGACGAGATAACAGACCGTATTGCCGCATATCTTGCAAATAGGGGGATTGGTAAGGGAGACGCTGTTTCGGTGCTTATCCCGAGATGCGAATATATGGTTATCGCCTCAATGGGCGTTCTGAAATCGGGTGCGCTTTATCAGCCCCTCGATCCGAGCTATCCCTCTGAACGTCTGGAATTTATGATCTCCGACGCGGGCGCAAAGCTTGTGATCGCGGAGCGTTCGCTTATGGATCATATACCGGGCTACAGAGGCGGGACACTGTTCATAGACGAGATATCCGCGCTGCCCGCATCTGACGGGAAAGCTGCTGCTCCCGCACAGGAGGATGGCTTCATACTGCTCTACACGTCCGGCTCGACCGGCACACCGAAGGGCGTTATACTCGAACACCGAAACTTAAGCAACTTCTGCTCGTGGTATCGGGGTTACTACAATCTTACTGCTGAGTCGAGGGTTGCAGCATATGCGAGCTATGGCTTTGACGCGAGTATGATGGACATGTATCCCGCATTGACGACGGGAGCCTGCGTCTGCATAATCCCCGAGGAGATACGGCTTGATTTCCCGGCACTCCAGATGTATTTTGATGATAACGCGATCACTCACAGCTTTATGACCACACAGGTCGGACGTCAGTTTGCATCGTACTATTCAGGAACTTCGCTGAAGCACCTTTCAGTCGGCGGCGAAACACTTGCGCCCGTTTATCCGGAGGGTAAATCCTTTACGTTCCACAATGCTTATGGACCTACCGAATGTACGATAATCACGACTATCTTCCAGGTAGACCGTCTGTACCGCCGTATGCCCATAGGCACCCCGCTTGATAATTTCAAGCTTTATGTCGTTGATAAATACGGGAAAATGCTACCACCCGGAGTTCCCGGGGAGCTGTGGGTATCGGGTCGCGGCGTAGGAAGAGGATACCTGAACCGCCCGGAAAAGAATGCCGAGGTGTTCTTCTCAAACCCGTTTACAAATGAAACGGGCTATGGGCGGGTTTACCGCACGGGCGATGTTGTCCGCTGGACAGAGGACGGTATCATTGACTTTGTGGGCAGGAGCGACTCGCAGGTCAAGATCAGGGGCTTTCGTATCGAGCTTACCGAGGTAGAAACAATAATCCGCGAGTTTACGGGGGTAAAAGACGCGACCGTGCAGGCGTTTGACTCGCCGTCGGGCGGAAAATATCTTGCCGCCTATATTGTGGGAGATGAAAAGATAGATGTTGATGCTTTATGCTCGTTCATTGCTGAGAATAAGCCGCCGTATATGGTACCCGAGGCGGTAATGCAGATCGACAGCATTCCGCTTAATCAGAATCAGAAGGTCAACAGGCGTGCTCTGCCTGCACCTGTTCTTAATCCGAAAGATGAGGAAAAGTCAGGGGTATCACGTCCGATGACCCGCTTTGAGGGGGAGATTGTCGCTGTGGTAAAGAAGGTGGTCGGGGACCTGGAGATATCTCCGACAGTGAGTCTTACAAATTACGGGCTTACAAGCATAAGCGCCATCGGACTTGTTACCACGCTTTCCGACAGATTCGGTGTGGATTATCCCGTTTCAAAGCTTATAGACGGCGCAAGCATCGTGGATATAGAGGACTTTATTTTCAGCGAATGGGACAATTCGGGAGTACGCGGCGTGGCAGGTGTTACGGAGATGGCAGCAGATACAGAAAAGAGGAACGAATATCCCTTGTCCTCCGTTCAGCTTGCCGTCTATTACGATACGATGAAACGCGCGGCCGATATCTCCTACAATATCCCGACCTGTCTTGCGTTCACGGATATAGATGCCGACAGGCTCGCGGAAGCGGTAAAAGCCGCTGTCAGAGCGCATAGCAGTCTTAATACGCATATCGAGGTACACGGCGGTCAGCTTGTTCAGGCGCGTGCAGATGAAATAAAGCCGGAAGTAAAGATCATCACGCTTGCGGAAAATGAACTTGATGCTTACAGGAACTCATTTGTGCGTCCATTTGACCTTGAGACAGGCCCTTTGTACCGCTTTGAGATAGTAAAGAGCGGCAACAGGACATACCTCTTTATGGATATCCACCATATTGTTTTTGACGGCTTCTCCCTGTCCATTTTCATGCGTGATATAGGTAGTGCTTACAGCGGTGAAACGCTTGCTCCTGAAAAATATACGGCTTTCGATTACGCTCTTGCGGACAGTGAATATAAGAACAGCGCAAGATATAAGGAGTCGGAAGAGTATTTCGCAAAGCTGCTCGCTTCGTTTGAATCTCCGACGTTAATACCGACAGATAAACAAGGCGACCCCGAGCAGGGAGCTATCGGAGAAAAAGAAGTGTATGTGCCTAAAAATGAGGCTGAGGCCTACTGCCGCGAACACGGACTTACCCCGAACGCACTGTTTCTTGCAGGCTCGTTCTATGCGGTATCACGTTTTGCAGCGAGCAAAGAGATATTTATTTCCACGATATCTTCCGGACGCGGTGATGTAAAGCTAAGTAATTCTGTCGGAATGTTCGTTCACACTATCCCGCTGGTTATGGACTTAAGTAAGGATATGACCGCTTCCGAACTTATCAAGGCTTCTGCCGGGGTGATGCGCGGCAGCATAGCCAATGAGGACTATCCGTTCGCGACTCTTGCGGCGAATTACGGCTACAGTACGGAAATCATGTATGAATGCCAGATTGGCATGATATCCGACGGCGGCAAGCTTGGCAGGCATGATTACGAGGTTGTTCCGCTAAGCTCCGAAAGTCCGAAATTCAAGATTTCACTGGTCATCTTTGAAAGCGGTGACAGCTATGTTATCCGTGTGCGTTATAATGACGCGCTCTATACGGGACAATACATGCAGACCCTTGCAGACGCGCTTGCGATGTCTGTTAAGACGATGTATGAGAAGCCGACAGCTGATGTAAAGCATATTTCCCTCATAAACGATGAGCAGCGTGACAGACTGCTTAAAATCGGTCAGGGAGAAAAAGCCGATATCCCCGTCAAGCTCCTGCATAAGATGTTTGAACGCTCGGCAAAAGAAAATGCAGATAAAACGGCGCTCATTGCCTGTGACAAAACGCTGACATTCGCACAGCTTGAAAATAAAGCGAATATTATAGCAAACGGGCTTATTTCGCGCGGCATTGGCAAGGGCGGCAGAGTTGTGCTTCTGCTTCCGAGGCGCAGCTTCTATTTTGCGGCGGCATTTGGTGTGCTTAAAGCGGGCGCGGCGTTTATCCCCTGCGACCCGCAGTACCCCGCAGACAGGATAAACCATATAATCGGAGACTCCGACGCGAAGTTCATACTTACCACAGATGACAAGCTCGCGGACTATCCAGCCGAAAAAGCGCTTGATATAGAGACGCTGCTTGCAGGGTCTGATACAGCCTGCCCCGATGTCGATGTATCGCCGGAAGACCTCGCATATATGATATACACCTCCGGATCCACGGGAAAGCCCAAGGGCGTTATGCTGCGGCACAAGGGTATATGCAACTATGTCACACCCAATGACGGAAATCCAATGTTCCAAAGCGTGCGTGACGTGACCGGGGTAATGGTGACGGTAACGACGGTTTCTTTCGATATGTCGTTCAAGGATTCGTTTGGGATTCTCTGCAACGGAAAGACAGTTGTGTTCGCTGACGAGGAACAGATGAATGACCCCCGTGCGCTTGCACAGCTTTTCGCGGCAACACATGCGGACAGCTTCAATGCCACACCCTCCCGTATGCGTCAATATCTGGATTATGGAAAATTCCGTGAGGAAGCCGGCAAACTAAAGCTGTTGGTCTGCGGAGCCGAACAGTATCCCGAAGCGCTTCTTGCGCAGATAAGGGAACTCGGCATACCTACGATAATAAACACCTACGGTCCCACAGAGATAACCGTTTCATCAAATATGGCATATCTTATGGACGCTGACCATATATCCGTAGGCAGGCCTATAGCCAACTGCAACGAATACATAGTTGACGCGGATGGAAACCTGCTGCCAGAAGGGGTAATGGGCGAGCTGCTCATCGGCGGTCCCGGAGTTGCGGCAGGGTATGTGAATCTTCCCGAAAAGACCGCCGCAAGCTTTATCAGCTATAACGGTGAGAGAGTTTACCGTTCGGGCGACTATGCACGTTGGGACGAGGACGGGAATGTCATGATCCTCGGACGCATCGACGGACAGGTTAAGCTCAGAGGACTTCGTATCGAGCCTTCCGAGATCGAGGGACTGATGGAAAAACAGCCCGGCATAAAGCGCTCGGTCGTGGTAGTTCGTAAGCTTAACGGTCAGGACAATCTATGCGCGTACTTCACCGCAGAGAAGGAAATCGACACTCATACGCTGCGGGATGCGCTTGCCGAAAAGCTCACTCATTACATGGTGCCAGCAGCGTTCATGCAGCTTGACGAGATACCCGTGACCCCGAACGGCAAGACCGACCTTCGTGCTTTGCCCGAGCCTAAAGCACTTGAAGGAGGAGAATATACCGCTCCGACAAACAAGATGGAGGAATTCTTCTGTGAGCTTTTCAAAAAGGTGCTCGGTTTAGAAAGGGTCGGTATAAACGATGACTTCTTCTCTGTCGGCGGCACCAGCTTATCCGCCGCGAGCATTATGGCAGGCGCATCGGAAAACGGGTATAATGTGACCTTCGGCGACGTATTCAGGCTGAAAACTCCTGCCGCACTTGCCGCGAAATTCGTGCATACCGACGACAGTGCGTCAGATAGTTCAAATCGTTTCGATAATTATGACTACACGGCAATAAACAAGCTGCTTTCAGGAAACGATCTGGAGGCATTTGAAAGCGGAGAAAAGCGCCCGATAGGAAATATCCTGCTCACCGGCGCTACGGGTTACATGGGAATGCACGTCCTCGCCGAATACCTCCGTTCGGAAAGCGGTATTGCATGGTGTTTTGTACGAAAGGGCAGATATGCAGACCCGATGCTTCGCCTGCACAATATGCTTTTCTATTATTTTAATGATGAGTTTGAGGATAAGCTTGACCGTGTCAGGGTTATAAACGGTGATGTGACAAGCTATGATACTTTTGCTTTGCTGGAAAACGAGCCGATAAACACGGTATTTAACTGCGCGGCAAGTGTTAAGCACTTCTCAAGCGGGACATACATCGAGGATATAAATGTCGGAGGCGCGGCTAACTGTGTTCGCTTCTGCGAAAGAACAGGTGCGCGGCTGATACACTTCTCTACTACTTCGGTAGCCGGAGGTATGATAGTATCGAAAGCATCGGAAATACGCGCGCTTGATGAAAAATCGCTGTACTTCGGGCAGCTGCTTGACAATCAGTACACGGTATCAAAGCTGCTTTCAGAGCGTACAGTGCTTGAAGCTGCGGCGGAGAGGGGAATTGATGCCAAGATCATAAGAGTCGGTACCCTGGCGGCGCGTGAAGCGGACGGCGAGTTCCAGATAAACTTCCTTACCAACAGTTTTATGGAAAGGCTCAGAAGCTATGTTATTCTCGGCTGCTTCCCCTATTCGCTCATGAATGCTGTGATGCGCATGGGTCCGATCGATACAAGTGCAAAAGGCTTTATGAGACTTGCGCAGACTCCAAAGGCCTGCTGCCTGTTTAACGCGATCAATAATCATACGATTCCTACTATTGATGTTATCCGAGTTATGCGGGAGATGGGGCTTGATATAGAGATAGTTGATGACAATGCGTTTGCGGCGGCACTTACCGACGCGCAGAAGGATCCGAACAAAGCGGCAATACTTGCGAGCATGCTGGCGTATAAAGCCAATTCTAATGCCGTTCCGGTGCAGACAAAGTGCGAATACACGACGCAGGTGCTTGCACGTATGGGATTTTTCTGGAACCTTACGGATTCACAGTATATCCGTAAATTCATTGAAAGTCTTTACACGCTCGGGTTCTTTGATGCAACAAATCTTAACAGATAAAAGGGGAAAGATGGAAAGAACAGGCGCATTGATAAAAGAAAAATATCGTGAATACTTCTTTTCAACGCTCGCTATGTCGGGCAGTACCGTTATTGCGAATATTATAGACAGGATAATGGTGGGTAATCTGCTCGGAGCGAAGGAGCTTGCCGCGATCAGCTATACGGGACCGGTCGTATTTGCAATAAACGTGATATACGGATTGTTCATCTACGGCGGCAACACTCTTTCAGTGACCTATAAAGGACACCGTGACAAGCTTGGCTCCGATAAGTGTTTTACGATAGCAATCGCGGGCGGTACGCTGGTAAGTATATTGCTTGCGGTCATAGGATTAGTCTTTCTCGAACCTCTTGCGGGGTTACTTTGCGCCGGCAGCGAAGAACTGTATAAGCCTGTCGTCGATTATCTTTTACCGCTACTGTTTATGGGAATACTTGTTATACCGGTCAACGGGACGGCGGCGTTCATTCGCAGCGACGGACTTAAGAAGCTCGCTTTGGCGTTGCCGGTACTATGTAATGCCATAAACCTGATAATGGATTTTGTTTTCATGGGTATAATGGGTTTTGGCATCGGCAGCGCAGGCTGGGCAACAAATGTCGGCTTTGCAGCGGCTCTTTTGCTGCTTATACCTTATTTTCGCTCAAAGGAACGGTCGGTTTTTTTTACAAAGCCTGGCTTTCAGGATATAAGCCTTGTATTGGATATATTTTATACCGGACTGGCCTCAGCATTGCTGAACGGAAGTATTCTGCTGAAAAGCTACGTAATGAATGTTATTGCGCTTGCCGCATTCAAAACAGACGGTGCGGTCATAATAAGCGTATGTATGTCAGCAAACAGTATGGCTAATATATTCTATATGGGTACATCACAGACTATGATGCCGATAGGCGGAGGACTGTACGGTGAAAGAGACTGGTCGGGAATACGCCAGCTCTTAAAGATCAGCTCTTACGTGACATTAGTGATATGCGTCGCTATTGCAACGATCCTTATGGCTATTCCACAGCAGTTTGCCGCGCTTTTCGGGATTGACGCAGGCTTGATCGGCAGGCTTTTCGATACAGCATTCCGTTTGTTCTGCGTATCGATCCCGTTTGTCGGCTTACAGAATGTCGCAAGGAGCTATCTTCAATCCTGCGGTCACAAGAATGCCGCGACAGTACTCATGGTGCTTGACGGCACAGTATGCTTTATTCCCTTTATTTGGCTTCTGTCAGTACTCGTACCTCAGCTTTTGTGGCTGTCATTCGCAATATCGCCGATACTTTCGATGCTGTGCGTATATATTGCAATGAGAATCCGGCTCAAAAAAGAAGGGATAACCGATCCGTTATTGCTTCCTGCACAGCCCGAAAATGAACGCATACTTGAATTCACGATAGGCAGTACCTTGGAACAGACCTCGGAGGCCTCCGAACGAGTTCTTGGATTCTGTCGCAAGAACGGAATACCGGACACACTCGGCAACAAAATGTGGCTTGCGGTGCAGGAATTATGTTCCAATATTTCACAGTACGCATACGGCGGAAAGCCCGACTATGCAGACCTGTTTCTTAAAATAACAGATACGGATGTTGTTTTGCGTATTCGTGACAACGGCATCATCTTTGACCCGACTTCATTTATAGACGACAGCGGCAGGGAAATAACCGGACTCGGTATGCTCCGTGCGCTGAATATCGGTTTAGAGTATAACAGGGTTCTCGGCTTCAATAATACTATCGTAACTTTATCGCTTCCGGAACGATAAGGAGCTGTCCGGGATAGTCACTGTCACTCCCGTCAGGGCAAAACCGAAGGATTCAATCCAGGCATTCATTTGTCCGTACCTTCCGGCTGAAACGGCAAGTGCAGCTTTTTAAGCTGCATATGGACGCTCTCCGTGGTCAGCGGCTTGACCATGAAGCCGTGAGCCTCGGTGTCCCATGCCTTGAGGGAGTAGTCGATCTTTTCAATGTTTCCGCAAACAGAGTATTCATGACCCTATGTCCCACCTTCCTTTCCCCAAACTATAACCAAGCGCAATACTAAAATCAAGCATACAGGGAAAAAGAAAGATTTCCATTCTGGAAAACCCCCTTGAACGGGATGGAAAAGAATGGAATAATGTGGAGAGGGAAAAACTGAATATCGGCAGCGAATATCGGTAGTAAGGATATCAATGAAAAGGAGAAAAAACAATGGGCAACAACAAGATCAAGTGCAACAACGGTACCTTCGTCGGCAAGGAGACAGACGGGCTGATCATCTGGAAGGGCATCCCCTACGCAACGCAGCCGGTGGGGAAGCTTCGCTGGCAGAAAGCGCTTCCTGCCGCAGACGATGACGGTGAGTACGATGCGACAAAGCCCGGCCATGTTCCCATCGGACCCGTGAACGACTCGGATGG
>JAFUWM010000255.1 GCA_017483425.1 Lachnospiraceae bacterium
CTGGCCATCTCCACAAATATTTTCTTAGGTGCATAACCAATGGAAGATACTATATCATCTACAACCGCTAAGGTTCTCGTGACAGGTCGCTTGACTGCATTTGAAATACCCATATCGTCCATCTGTTCATTCAAACTTAACGGATGCTCCGTGTAGTATTCCCTACGAAGCTTAGATATCTCCTCCATAAACGTATATCTGTCAGAAAGAATTTGCATCAGATTATCGTTTGTTTCCCACAGAAAATGGATTATTGTTCCCATTTCGCCTGTATCTTTGTTTACTCCCTTCAAATCATTCAAAAAGTATGCAGACAATCTACCAAAGTCCTTATAATTAAGCTTTCCGATATATTTAAGGTCATCCTCGCTCAAAGAAGAGTAGTTCCTTTTAAGCCACGATTTGTAGCGTAGCTTATCCTCGGTATAGGTGCATCTTTCCACAATCTTTTCAACATCCGACATGTTTAATGCTTTGTTATTAAGCAAATGACGGAATTCATATATGGGTTTTAGAGATGATTTAACGGTTATATCCAGACCCCCAAGCGTATCAGCAGGCTGCATTCTCCCCGTAGAGATCAAATAATCCGTTATCCTCTTAACAGAAACCTTTGCGTTCTTGCAGAATAACTCGTTATAGATCCCCTGCTTCGCTTCTACTTCGATTGGCATTGAGTTAACTGTTATATTGTTTATCTCGTTAAGAACCGTAAATTTTGAATACAGAACAGACCATTTAGGCAGTACTTTTTCTCCAGGAATATAAGTACAGGTATTGGTCATACGGTTAATAAAGGCATCTTCACTTGCATCAATATCAACTTTTTCATTGAAATTCCATGGACGAATTATACCGTCAGTTTTGCGCCTCATCCAGCCGTATTTTGTATTGTCAGTTCTCAGAGGACCTACAAAGTATGGAATTCTGAATTTAAAAATTTGTACCAGCTTTTCTTTATTAACGTACCCCTCTGCGTCTTTCTCATTTAAGAATGAATAATGAGCACTTGCATTATCCAGGATTTTCTTAAGCTCCGACAAATATAACTGGTATGGAATGACTCTGTTGTCAGTGTTTACCTGTTTAGGGAGAAATGTATCTTCGGAAATACGTGTCATCATATCCTCGTAAAATTCCCTGTCGCAATCCTCTACCTCAATTTTATCTAATTGAAGCTCTTTCTTTAAGAAACTATAGAATTCCTCCGCAGATGCCTTACCCTTGGGATAACTATTTCCCTTTACCGATTTCAAATTATATGAATATGCCGTATAGTTCTTAAGGTCTTTGGAAGATGCCCTGAACATCACATAATATTTGTCCTTTGCATATTTCCGCACAAAAGCTTTCAGATTTCCTAAATCCTTTTTATGGATATCATACTGTCTGACTTTTGCCTCCGAGATATAATTACTATCCCCCTTTATATCAGACAGCACGCTCCAATCGTACATCGCAGCCATTTTTGCAACGAGGTCAGCGTAATCACCTAACTGCGGCAGTATTACTTCCATATCATCACTAATAGAAATGGATATATCCTCCTCCTGTTCATAATCTCGAAAGAGCTTTGAACACTTAACCTTACCGCCTGCCAAAAAAGCAATCAACTCTTTTTTATCAAATGGATATCCGTCAGACGAAGAAACTCTTCCATCATATAACAGTTCAGTCAGTTGATGTTTTTTCTGGTTTATCCCCTTCAGTTTGAGAATCTCACCTACTTTCTCCGGTTCCGTCCGTCTCCATGGCCTTTCTATACCATTTATGTCAAAGTAAGACTGAAATTCATCATATATGGTACCAAAGTCCAAAACCTTGTCTATGTTATCGGAACCGATATCACTTAAAAAATGCCCTCTATGCGCAACAAGCCAGTCAACAGCCAAGTTAAGAAGTCGAATATCAAACTTCTTTTCCGTATTATTTACCATGTCACAAAGCAAATGATGAATGGTTGGATATTCCTCGTGGTATTGACGATCGCTGTATCCAGAATCTTTTGCAAAGAAATAAGTTTTATCCTGTATCAATGGATTCTTATCCTCTTCCCATAGCGCACTTTCCTGCTTCCTTATATAAAAGTTTTTATCAACCATGGAAACCTCTGGAGCAAATATTTCATCTACAAGACTGATGCGTTGTTGTCTTCTGTCAAGCCGCCTCCTTGCAGTCCTGAAAGATCTTCTGTCTGCGCTTTGTGATGCCTCATCAAATAAATGAGATCCCCAGACCGGCTCTCCTTTATATTTTATCAACCTGTATCGTTCATCAGTTGCTGCAAATCCCACAGAATTCGTTCCAATGTCCAAACCCAAAAAGTATTCTTTTTTCATGTTGACAATACCTCACCTAATTGTTATTATTTAACAGAATTCAGGAATCGGAGTTCCCGGAATTCACACTACGAGTTCAAATAAAGATTTTTCCAAATCGCCGCTTTGTCGGCTGCACAGTGTGTGCATTAAGAAACAAGTCCGAGAGGACTTTTTTCTTTTGTCATTGTAATTATACACTAATAATGAAAAACATGTTGCCCCCGTTACGGTGGGAAGTCCTTGATTACATTACGCTTTTGTTAATATCATAAGCGTTTTCGCTGAAAAATCACCGTTTTTTACTTTCCTCTGCGGGAGGGGGCCTATGTGTTTTTTGTACAGACGGTAGAAGTTGGACATATTTCTGAATCCGCATTCCATAGCTATCGACGCTACTGTCCTGTCAGTTGTCATGAAAAGCTCCTGGACGCGGTTAAGTCTCAGCATCGTCAGATATTCGCTGAAATTCCTGTTTGTGACATTCTTGAAATAGCTGCTGAAATAATTGGGGCTCATGTACGCAAGGGCCGCGACCTCTTCAAGCGTTATCTGATCCATATAATGAGAGTTTATGTAATATATTGCTCTTTCAAGGCGTTTCATTGAGCGCTTCTTTTCATTAAGATTTATATCAAGAGGTTCTCCGTCCTTTTCATAGTGCCTCATGAGGAGAACGAGTATTCTCAGGATATCGGATCTGATCATGCCCTCATAGCCCTTCTCCCTGTGCCTAGCTTCCCTTGCTATATCCTCCATGATGTCATAAATATCCGTAGTTTTGTCATCCATCGAGGAAATAAGGTTTTGGAAGTGGCTACCCAGATACAAAAAAGGCTTTAAATATTCATCATAAAAAGATTCTGCAGGATCGGCCACGACCTCGGGCGCAAAGGTCAGCACCAGCACTTCCATGGTGCGCTCCGTGACCACCCAGCCATGCGGTTCAACCTGATTGAAAATGATGATATCCCCGGGCTCCACCTCATACTCGGTTCCGTTTATATAATAAATCCCGAAGCCCGACTGCACATGGGTTATCTCACAGAAATCATGATAATGAAACCTTTCCGGATCGTTATCCTGCTCCTTAAGCGTAAGCTTCCGTATAAGCACCGGGAATCTCTCGGGCAGTTTTGTGGTATCTTTCAGGATCTCCATAAAAAAGCGCCTCCGATATTCATTTTAACATCGGAGGCACTTGTTGAACAATTATAATCAAAACGGCAAAATCATCGATTGATCCGGGTCATATATTTTTGATTCACCCTTTGACTACATTGAAGTGCATGTATTGTGAAAGTTCTTCAATCTCTTTCTCATAGTCGCCGAAGATAAGCACCTGATGGTGTCCGAAGCCCGCAAGGGTATGCATATACTTTCTTGCGTCATCCATCTGGATATAGTAATAAGGACTGCAGTACACATCATCATACTCGGTGCGAATGACCTTGCCCGTGCCGACACATATGGTATCACCTGCCGGATTGAAGCGTCCGAGAGTCACCTTATCCTGTTCGTTCTCTGTGAAGTCAACCTGAAGCTTGCCGCCGAAGCCCTGTCCGGTAAACGCCCAGAGCTTGTAATTCAGGGGCTTGCTTCCATAGCCGTTCATCTGGAGCGCGGGAACCGCATGATGGATGCGGAGCATCTCATCCGTCTCATGGTTAGGATTACCCATGAAGCAGGGACGGTTTGCCGTATACTGCATGATGCACATGGCCATGAGCGCATTGAGATCCTCTTCACATCCGCTGGGTATACCCTCATCCTTCATGATCGAGTGGCACATACAGGGAGTGAACTTCCTGTTCTGCGGTATCTCAGATGTACAAAGCTCATGGCATGCTGTAGTGAACGCGTTGCACTGATATACATCCATCATCTTCTTTGCCGCAAGATAATATTTGATATCGTTTATGAACCAGTCCGTATTTACCTTTGTATCGCTTGAGCCGTTTATGATCTTGTCAGCGATAGGCTTTGCTTCTTCATCGGTGATCTCATCCATATACTTGGTTATCTCATAGAATGGAAGCTTGATTACTTCAAGACCGTACTTCTGTCTCAAAACCTCGGGGTCACGGATGAGACTCTGTATTCCGAATGTAGGCTGTGATGCCGCCGACAGACAGAGAACCCTTGTACACGCGACAGCCTTACGCACCCAGAGATAGTGAAGTATCTCGTTAAGATCCTGCATATCCATGGCAACATAGGCTTCAACTCCTATATTCCTGCAGTACGCCGCAAAGTCGATCCCCTCGTTTCCGTTCTGCATTATGACTATGGGCTTTTTATATCTCTCAAGCTTGGGTATCCTCCAACCCATGCAGAGGAATATATCCGCCTTTTCCATATCCTTTTCGATCTCTGCATAGACCTCCTCGGATACTACAAATTTCTCGGTGTAGCGAGCGTCAACCATAGGCATGAGCTCCGCCTCCGGGGTGACTTGCTTAAGCTCCTCCTGCATCTCGGCAAAATACTTATCCGCCGCCGCAGCCTCCGCTTCCTTAGTCATATCCTCGGCATGCCCCGCACGACAGGGTCCCTCCCAGAAATGAGTATGCACGAGGCACCCTACTATCGGACGCACCACAAGCTTTTCTTCC
The DNA here is from genome assembly GCA_017483425.1 of Lachnospiraceae bacterium. Lineage (GTDB taxonomy): Bacteria > Bacillota > Clostridia > Lachnospirales > Lachnospiraceae > NK4A144. The sequence continues at coordinate 4,934 of JAFUWM010000255.1, forward strand.
ATCGCAAGTTTCTTCATTACTGCTTTCCTCCTAAAATAAAATATAAAAAAGTTACCTTCTGAAAATGAGCCTTTAATGATTTCAGTATAGGTAACTTTTTAAGGAGTTTCTTCACTTTTCTTTTACAAAATGTGTACTATCTTACGATAAAGCTTTCACGAGCTTCTCTATCTCTCCCACATGATCCCTGTGAACAGCGAAACGGAAAAACGGATCTCCCTTTACGCCCTTTATAATATAATTATGGTTTTCTATCTTAAAAAACGGCTTCTTCAACTGTTTCAAATACAGAAAAGAACCCTCAACCTGTCTGAGAGATTCTATATCCTCATCACTCAGCGGCTCGTCCGTGAGAAGATCAAAAGCATCCCATCCGGCCTCAGTGCATGCCTCCAGTGATTTTCTCCTATCAATGATTTTCATATAATCAACCCACCAATTCCTTAAGCGCCGTGATCACCGCAGCTGCATCATCCTTTGAACTAAAATAAGAGAAGCTTACCCTGAGTGTCCCCTTTTCGCCGCTTCCGATATGATCATGGATGAGAGGAGTACAGTGCAGACCTGCCCTCGTAACGATACCGTAGCTGTTCTGTAATATATAGGCAAGATCCGAGGGCGAAAAGCTTTCCAGATTAAAGCTTACCACGGGACCACGAGCTTTTAGCTCCTGTCCGAATATACGGACACCTTTTACTGACAGCAGACCATTGATAAAATAATCCGTCAGTTCATGTTCTTTTTCTACTATATCGTTAATACCCTGTTCTTTGATCCATTCAAGCGCCGCTGATAATGCGACTATACCCGCCGCATTCTGTGTGCCAACCTCGTACTCGTAATCCTCATCCTCATACACGATCCGGCTTGAATCATATCCTGTGCCGCCGTATTTCAAAGGCTTGAAAGGTATGTCTCCTCTGACGTAATATCCCCCCGTACCCTGCACTCCCATGAGGGATTTATGTCCGGTAAAGGCAAGTGCGGATACATTCCACCCATCCGCATCGACCTCCATACAGCCTGCGCTCTGGGAAACATCAAGTATGAAAAGCAGACCATACCTTTTTGCTATTTCACCAAAGGCTGCCGCATCCTGTATCGCCCCCGTCACATTAGAGCAATGGTTTAGTATCAAAGCCCTGGCCTTTCCTTTTTTTGCTTCCCTTTCAAAAAGCTCCGGCGATACGACACCGTCCTTATCGCATGGAAGCAGCACGGGTTCACCCTTTATCTGCGGCAGATTATAAAGTGGACGCAGCACGCTGTTATGCTCCGTCACGGTCGTGATCACCTGCTCCGATCTGATCCCAAGTCCTGAAATAACAGCATTCAGCCCTTCAGTCGATCCCGAAGCGAAGTATATCCTGTCGCTCTCTGAAACACCGAGAATCTCTCCGAGTCTTTTGCGGCAGAGGCCAAAAATATCGGAATTATCAGACACCCCCGCGCTCCTGAACTGTCCTGATGGCAGCGCCTCGAGCGCATTGAGATATGCCTCTTTCACGACACCGGGCTTCGGGTATGAAGTTGCGGCATTGTTTAAATAGATCATGTCAGACGGTAATCCCGCCAAGTTCTATGATAAGACCCCCGATGACTCCGAATACATACAGGAAACCGGCTATCATGAAGTTTTCCTTTATATGGTCATTGACCCTGAAAAGCACCAAAAGCCCGACCCCCGCTCCGGTCAGAAGTCCGGCTATCATAGCTCCTAATGATATAACGCCGTCAAGATAGAGCTGGGTCAGGGCGACAGATGCCCCGCAGTTGGGTATCAGCCCTATGAGCGCCGCGATGAATTCTCCGGCTACAGGCTGCCCTATCACGCTGCCTCTTATATTCTCCAGCCCCACAAAATGAACGACGATATTTATCAGAAATGTAATAGCTATTACAAATAAAAAAACATGAACGGTATGTACAAGCGCAGGCTTAAGAACTCCCTCCTCATCCTCACAGCTGCAATGCTCTCTCTCGCACAGGCTCTCGATATCCCACTCCGGCCTGTCCCTACCCATAAGCCTTAAGCAAAGATCAGTAATGAAGCCGATAGCTATACCTGTAACAGCCTTTATCACAAGGATCTTCACTATCATTGGAATATTCGCCTGCTCCGCTATCAGTATCGGAAGCATCTCATCGGAGGTCGAAAGATATACCGCAAAAAGCGTGCCGAGAGATATGATCCTCCCAGCATACAGATTTGACGCCGCTGCCGAAAAGCCGCACTGCGGCACCGCCCCGAGAACCCCGCCTATAAGGGGGCCTATGGCTCCACCCTTATGAAGCGCTTTTTCAAAGCTGCCTCCTGCCTTATGCTCCACATACTCCATCAGGAGATACGTCACAAAAAGGAAAGGAAGCAGCTTAAGAGCGTCTGTTAAAGTATCCAGTATTACATCGATCATCTTTTATTCGAAGGGATACACTATACCGAACTGTCTGCGGATCTCATCCATCTGGCACATGATCTGTATGGTCTCGGAATGAGGCATCTCGGGACATTCTATCTTTCCTTCCTCGATTGCCTTGATGCATGCCCTTACTTCATATTCATAACCCGTTATCTGCTCAGGTACATCATAGCAGGCCTTAAGCGCAGGACCGTTCCTGTCCGGGGAATATACCCTTATCTGCTCCGGATTGTTTATATTCTGCACCTCTATGAAACCGTCCGTCCCGCAGATGAGACCCATGCGGTTCGTCAGAGTATACATGGTCGTAAACAGGTTTGCCATGCGGTCGTCCTGATACTCGATCATGACAGTATCCTGACCGTCCACGCCCGTATTTGTCTTTACGCAGGACGCCGATATCCGTCTGATATCATCTCCCCATACCATGCTGGCGAAGTTAAGCGGATATACAGTAAGGTCAAGAAGCGCTCCTCCCGCAAGCTCCGGACGTACCATACGCTCGTTCATATCTATCTTATATCCGAGATTGGCGGATATGGTGCGGACTCTTCCTATATCGCCCCGCTCCACTATCTCCATTATCATCTGCCTTGAAGGCATATATCTCGTCCAGATTGCCTCGGCAAGAAGCAGTCCTGTCTTTTCAGAAAGCTCTATCATCTCCCTTGTCTGCTTTTCGTTTACGGCAAAGGCTTTCTCGCACAGTACATGCTTGCCGGCATTAAGCGCCGCCATCGTCCACTGATGATGATGTGAATGAGGAACCGCGATATACACGAGCTCCACAGCGGGATCGGCGAGCATCTCTTCATATGAGCCGTATGCCTTCTCAAACCCGTATTTGTCAGCAAAGGCCTGAGCCTTGCCTATGTCTCTCGAACCTATCGCATAGCTTTCGACCTCATCCATTTTTGCGATCGTTCCTGCCATCACGCCCGCTATATCGCCGGCTCCGAGTATCGCCATCTTCATGATTCATCCCTCCTGTCATTTCTTTCTCTTTGCTACAACAATAAACCTTCCGTTTGTCACATGATAGCTGCAGGTAGAAAGCGTCAAAAGCTCATCTCCCCACTCAGCGTCAACGCCTGTGTCATACAGTGCGTTCATCTTAACATGCTCTACGTAATAATCAAAATCTTCCTTATCCGAAAGATCTGTATAGTAATAATATCTGAATCTTCCGTTATCTTCATCCTTCTCCTGTCTGTATATATCTATATCCCCGTAGTCCTCGTAAAGATCTAGATCCCTTAATGTAAGCTCGCCCTCTACGGTTTCTCCGTTCTCCTCTTTTTTCTCTATACTCTCTTCCTCGATCCTTTTATCCGCTTCAGCCCGGTCATCCTCCGTCTCAAGCTCCTCTTCGTCTATCTGCGAATAAAAAACGCCCAGCAGCTCATATTCCCGATCCTCATATATGGTATCGAATCTTATGACCGAATGGCTCTTTCCATAGGCCTCATCCGCGTAATTCTTTAATGACCCGAAGCTGCTGCCGTCTTTCATATTATGGCCGTAAATCAGGGTATTATTATAACCATCACGCCATACGACCGCTATGAATAAGGTACCGTTCGCGGTCTCGGTTCCGTCCAGATTTCTGTGCAGGAAATAATTCTGGCTCTTAGGAGTATAGACCACGGGATCGTTTATCACGGAATCATCGACAGATAACCATCCCACAAGATATGGATTTACCTCCAGATATTCCCTGTATTTTTCAAGAGGCTCCCTGACCTCTTCCACCGGCGCGTCCTGAGGTACGTCTTCCGATACCGTTCCGGTATCATCACTTTCAGCTTCTGTAGCTTCAGTGCTCTCATCCTCATTTTCTTCATCTGCGGTATCTTCTGTCAGATCTGACACTTCTTCATCAAAGTCTGCAGCTTCATCCGCTGCTTTCTTATCTCCCAACGTATCCGCCACCGCGGCAGACGCAAAAAGTCTGGCGCTCTTTTCGGTTTTATTCCCCGGAGATACTATCCCAACCACGATTAGCGCGCCCAGGATCAAAAAGGATATGAATGCGAAAATGACCGGCAGCTTCTGCTTCATAAGTCTA
>JAFUWM010000256.1 GCA_017483425.1 Lachnospiraceae bacterium
ATACGCGCAACTTCAGGTATATCTTCCCCTTTCAGTCCTTTCGGATATCCCTTGCCGTCCCTGCGCTCATGGTGACAGCCCGCGCCGGCCGCAAGATTCTTTACTATATTTACGTTCTTGAGCAGATCTCCGCCGTTTTCGGCATGTGTCTTCATTATCGCGTACTCTTCATCGTTAAGTCCCTGGGGCTTATTCAGAATGCTGTCGGGTATACTCAGCTTTCCTATATCGTGCAGCAAGGCGATATTATGAAACTCCTCGATCTGGTCATCGGTGTACCCCCTCTTATCTCTGAGCTTCTCGGCAAGAAGTCTGGTATAGTACGCCACGCGGAAAGAGTGTCCTCTGTTCTGGGAATCCCTCATATCTATGCATTTTGCAAAGGTGTGCATGATCTGGCTTATGAATTTCCTGTCTTCTTCCTGCTTTTTCAGAAGGATCTGATTCTTCTTGCGGAAATAGCTGTAGATGATAAGGGATATAAGCCCCACGCTTACGAGCAGTATACCTATCCAGAACCATATGCTTTCATACAGCGATCTTTCCTTATTGATGGTAACCGATGTGGTTTTTTCGATTATGCCCGTCTCATCATTTATCAGATTCAAATGAAATACATACCTGCCGCCGTCAAGGTTTGTATATATAACAGGCTGCATATCCTGCTTCGTCGTCGCTATCGGTTCATCGTCAAAGCCTTCCAGATAATAGGTTATGCGGGGATTTGACAGCCCATAGGTAAGCGCGTACGCGTTTATCGTGATCCTTCTGCTTCTCGCGGGAAGAGTTATCTGCTCACCCGCCTCGGTGGGTATAATGCTGTCGTCCACCTCAACTGAGGGTATCACGAGCATTACCGAGCTGTTATTGTTTTCATCACCGTTTATGTTCACGGCGCACACTCCGGTCGTTCCAGAAATGAAAAGCTTCCCGTCATCGGATATATAGTTCCTGGAGTTTCCCGTAGCAATGTACGGCAGACCGCTTCTGGTATTATAAAAGCTGTATTCTATGTCCTCATTGGCTATAAGCTCGTCAACGGTCGTTATATAGATACCGTTTGACGCAAGTACCCAAGCGCCGCCGTGATCGTCAAAATAAATATCATAGTTATTTGAATAAGGGAAATTTGAAACAGCCGTGATAACTCCGTCTTTCATATACTCTATGGAATTTGAAGTGACAAGCCAGAACACCCCGCGCTCAGCATCCCATTTAATCCGCATTACGACCTCACTTGTGAGCCCGTCTTCATGCCCGAGCCTTGTCACCTTGCCGCCGTCCACAACATATATACCGTCTCCGTCGCTTCCGAGATAAAGCCTGCCATCGGGAGCCTGTTCAAGGCACAGTATCTCCTCGGTGTTTATTCCGCTCTCATGATCGTAATGCGCCGTTACCTTACCGTCTTTTACTATATATACGCCGTTTACCGTCGCGGCCGCCATACTGCCGTCTGCGCACTCTATCACATCCCGGATCCTGCTTGTGCCGAGTATATTGCTCTCATTATATGATGTGATCTCATCCTTCTCTGGGTCATAGCATACAAGGGCATAGTCGCCATAGGTACAAAACCACACGTTTCCCTTGGAATCATTCAATATGCACCTGATACGTATGTCCTCAAGCATTTCCGTCAGTTCATTGGTAACGGGCGCGTAAGTATCCTTTTCCAGTATCGCAAGCCCGCTGTCGGTTGCAAGGTACAGATAGTCTCCGTTTATACAGGTTGAATTCACCACCATCGGATCTATGCCCGCAAGCGCGCTTATATCAGTGAAGCGGTCAGGAACGAGTTTCATTACACCCTGTCTCGTGGAGGTGAACCACATATTGCCCTCGTGATCAGATATAATGTTCCCTACGGAATTATTCATTGGAATATCACTAAGCTCATGATATTCGGCTCTTTCATCAAAGTAACCTATCCCGTTTGTCGCCGCAATCCACATGAGGCCGTTCGCTTTCAGAAAGGTATTTATGTTTTTCTGGGGATCGGCTGATTTCCTGGAAACAACCTTCATGGATTCGTCCACGTCAACCGTGATCACCTCAGAGCCTGTGGTACCCATATATATGATGCTCGGATCATTGGGATCTGAGTATATCGCGTTCACCGTCTCGCTCCCGAATTCTTCCGGATTATAAAATGCGCTGATCCTCAGATTCTCCACCTGAAATACCGCGCCGTTCTGGGTCAGGCCATATACTTCGCCTCTCCCCGTCCTCACAAGCTCGGTGATATATTCAAGATTCACCTGGGGATCATCTATCGGGTGTATTTCAAGATCCTCGCTGCTGACATAAGCGAGTCCCTGCGTAGTGGCAATAAGGATATTCCCCTCCGGATCCTCCGTCATGGCCCGTATCGAGTATGATTTCAGCGCTTCTACGATGCCGTAGACGCGTATATTCCCGTGGTCGTATAACGCGACGCCGTTCTCATTCGTTCCTATCCAGACTCTGTCCTTTTTATCCACATACAGGCTGAATACGCTCGATATTCCCGTGGTGGAATCAAACCTTGTGAAATTCGTGCCGTCATAGCGAATGAGCCCGCTATATCCTCCGAGCCATATGAAACCGTCGCTGCTCTGAGCTATCGCATTGGCCTCCGAGGTCGGAAGTCCGTTATTGGAATTATAGAGTATGGCCGTATAATCTGTGCCCCTGCCCAGGAGATCACGCCTGTCCCCGCCTGCGGCATATGCCCTCGCCGGAAATATAAAAAATACCGCCAATATTAAAACTGCGAAACGATATAATTTTTTCATAATTTCATACAAGGCTCCTTTTCTTCCGCAATTTTACAGGTTTTGAAATATGCCAATGAAGCATGTTTCAAAATCCGTCTTCGCCGGACAGGATCCCTGCGGATCCTGCCAAGTACGAATTTGAAACACCTGATGTGTTTCAAATTCTATACCATATATCAGATAAATGGTTAATGTATACACAAGTTTTATATCTTATTGTGCAATTTGCACTAAATTTCGCCGTTGTTCTCAACTTTTTTATGCACTTTAACCAAATGTTAATCTTGAGTTCATTATTTGTTCATATATGAGATATAGAATGTATTTACTTGAAAGAGAGTTGGACAGATTTTTTCATAATAGCCCCACATTCTGGAAACAGATGCGGGGCACTCCTCATTTAACAGCCTCTTTTAATGATCTTCCTCAATTATCTGCATTTCAAGATAATCAAAATCCACAGGATC
>JAFUWM010000257.1 GCA_017483425.1 Lachnospiraceae bacterium
GAAGGCAGCATAGCTTCAAAAGTAAATCTTGTAGATAAGTACAATAAAAGAAATGAGGTATGATAATGGATTATGAAGAATTCTCCGGAAAAACTATAGAAGACGCTATTACAGAGGCATGTACGAAATTTACGGTAACATCAGACCGGCTTGATTATGAAATTATAGACAGGGGCAGTGCCGGATTTTTAGGTTTAAATTCCCATCCCGCAATTATAAAGGCAAAGCCTATACCGGAGGGAGATATAAAGACAGAAGAAGTAAAGGAAGAAGAGACATCGATCGAAAAGAATGAGCCTATAAAAGCTGAAGTAACAGAGAAAGCTGAAAGAAAGGCTCCTAAAAAAGAAGAAAATAACAGTTTAACTGAGGAAGAGAAGAATGAAATAATAAGCAAAGCCGATAATTTCTTAAATGATGTATTTAAGGCTATGGAGATAGAGGTAAATAAAAAGATAGAGTTTGATGAATACGGATCTCTGGCTGTAAATCTTGAAGGTCCAGATATGGGAGTACTGATCGGAAAAAGAGGTCAGACCCTTGACAGTCTGCAATATCTTGTAAGCCTTGTTGTAAATAAGAAAAAAGGCGGATACATAAGGGTAAAGGTAGATACTGAGGATTACAGAGAGAGAAGAAAAAAGACTCTTGAAAATCTTGCGAAGAATCTTTCATATAAAGTAAAGAGAACCAGAAGACCTGTTACACTGGAGCCTATGAATCCTTATGAAAGAAGAGTTATTCATTCTACATTGCAGAATGATAAATATGTGACTACACATTCCGAAGGAGAAGAACCGTACAGGAGAGTAGTAATAACATTAAAATAATTATGATAGCAGGTAATGATACAATAGCCGCTATAGCTACTCCTTCAGGGAATTCGGGAATAGGTATAGTAAGGATATCAGGAACAGATGCTGTAAAGATAGCTGATGAAGTCATAAGGTCAAGGTCGGGAAAAAGCCTTGACCTTTTTTCCGTGAATTCACATACGGTACATTATGGATTTATATTTGACGGAAATACTGTTATTGATGAAGTATTATGTACGGTTTACAGGTCGCCCAGATCTTTTACCTCGGAGGATACGGTTGAGATAAACTGCCATGGCGGAATGTTTGTATTAAACAGAGTGCTTTCTCTTTTATTATCAAAAGGAGCGAGACTTGCGGAACCCGGGGAATTTACGAGAAGAGCTTTCTTAAACGGAAGGATCGATCTTTCACAGGCTGAATCCGTAATGGATATTATCTCATCGGAAAATGAATTCAGCAGATCAAACTCATTGTCACAGTTAAGAGGATCGGTAAAGGAAAAGGTATCTGCTCTGAGGGATAGTATTTTACATGAAACGGCTTTTATAGAAGCTGCGCTAGATGATCCGGAGCACTATGAAATCGATGATACCTATAAAAATGAATTAAGGGATAAGGTATATGAAATTCTGGCTACAATAAGAAATATAATTAAAAATGCCGATGATGTAAGATATTTAAGAAACGGAATAAATACTGTAATAGTCGGTAAACCCAATGTAGGAAAGTCATCTCTTTTGAATTTATTTGCAGGTTTCGACAGAGCGATCGTAACGAACGTCCCCGGAACCACAAGGGATACGATATCGGAGAGGATATCCTTAGACGGGATAATATTGAACATAACAGATACGGCAGGAATGCATAAATCTTCAGATGAGGTTGAAAATATAGGGATAAGAAAAGCTGAAGATGAAATCTCTAAAGCTGATCTGATAATATTTGTGATGGATTCTTCAGAAAAGACAGATGAAGAAGATATTGAAATTATTGATAAGATAAAAGAAAAAACAAGCATAGCGGTACTAAATAAAACAGATAAAGGTTCCGTTATAACTGAAAACGATATAAATAAATATACTGATATGCCTGTGATCAAAATGTCGGTCAGAGAAAATACAGGCTTTGATGAATTAAGGGACAAGATAAAGGAATTGTTTATAAAAGATGAAATAAGGGATAATGAGATTTATATAACTAATAAGAGACAGACAGAGTTGTTTAAAAAAGCATATGATTCCCTTTCATCAGTGATAAACTCTATTGATCGTGGTATGAGTGAGGATGTTTATACTATAGATCTGATGGATGCCTATGCTTATCTGGGAGAAATAACAGGCGAAGACATATCTGATGATCTGGCGGATAAGATATTCAGTGAGTTCTGCATGGGAAAATAAAAATGACAGTAAAGGATTATGACATAGCCGTAATAGGAGCCGGACATGCCGGATGTGAAGCCGGACTTGCGTGCGCAAGGCTTGGATTAAAGACGATTGTTTTTACTGTAAGTATAAACAGCATTGCTTTGATGCCTTGTAATCCCAATATAGGAGGAAGCTCTAAAGGACATCTGGTAAGGGAGCTTGACGCTATAGGCGGAGAAATGGGAAAGGTGATAGACCGGACTTTTATTCAGTCAAAGATGCTGAATAAAAGCAAGGGACCGGCTGTCCATTCATTAAGAGCCCAGGCTGATAAAGAGGCTTATTCAAGAGAGATGAGAAAAACCCTTGAAAATCAGGAGGGTCTTGATATCAAGCAGGCGGAGGTTACGGAAGTTTTAACGGATAAGGACAATAAAGTAACAGGGGTAAAAATATATACCGGAATAACATACGAAGTTAAGGCGACAGTATTATGTACCGGTGTCTATTTAAAATCCAGATGCCTTTGCGGAGAAGCGATAACCCATACCGGACCTAACGGGTTACAGGCCGCAAACCATCTAAGTGACAGCCTTATGAAACTTGGAATAGAAATTCACAGATTTAAGACCGGAACCCCCGCAAGGATCTCCGAGGATTCCATTGATTTTTCAAAAATGGAACCGCAGTACGGGGATACACCGGTGGTACCTTTTTCATTTTCTACTGACCCCGATGAAGTACAGAAGGAACAGGTAAAATGTTATCTCACTCACACCAATGAAAAAACCCATGAAATAATAAGACAAAATATTGGCAGGTCTCCAATGTATTCCGGTGTCATAGAGGGAGTTGGTCCGAGATACTGTCCGTCTATAGAAGATAAAGTGATTAAATTTTCCGATAAAGATTCACATCAGGTTTTTCTTGAACCTGAAGGATTAAATACTGACGAATGGTATATTGACGGAATGAGCAGCTCCTTACCCGAGGATGTGCAGATCATGATGTACAGAACGGTTCCGGGACTTGAGAACGCAAAGATTGTAAGAAATGCTTATGCGATAGAGTATGACTGCATCCCCGGAAGACAGCTAAAGCATACTCTCGAATTTAAGAATATTCATGGCCTGTTTTCCGGAGGACAGATAAACGGAAGCTCGGGATATGAAGAAGCAGCGGCACAGGGACTTATGGCAGGAATAAACGCCGCAATGTATGTATTAAAAAAAGATCCGATAACCATAGACAGATCCGAGGGATATATAGGAGTACTGATAGATGATCTTGTCACAAAAGATTCTCTTGAACCATACAGGATGATGACAAGCCGGGCTGAATACAGATTATTACTAAGGCAGGATAATGCTGATCAGAGATTAAGACATAAAGGCTATGAGGCGGGACTCATTTCAGATGAGCAGATGGATACACTTAGGAAAAAGCAAGATATGATCTCATCTGAAATAGAAAGGGTATCAAAAATTAATGTAAAGATTACCGAAGACTTAAAAAAAATAATGGAGGAAGCAGGGAGTACACCACTTTCCACGGGAACTACACTTGAGGAATTGATCAGAAGACCGGAATTAACATATGATATGCTGGCTCCGGTTGATGAAAAAAGAAGAGAACTTCCATATGATGTGAGAGAACAGGTTAATATAAATATCAAATATAAGGGATATATTGAAAGGGAAAAAAGACAGATACTACAGTATAGAAAGGCGGAAGAAAAAAAGATCCCTGCTGACATAGACTATGAATCAATATCCAATATAAGGATAGAAGCAAGGCAAAAGCTGAGTAAATTCCGTCCGGAGACAGTTGCGCAGGCATCTGAGATACAGGGAATATCTCCAGCTGATATTCAGGTTTTAATGGTATATTTGAAAACTTTATGACTTTAATTAACGGATTGGAAGAACTTAAAATAGATTACGATAATAAAAAGCTCAATCAGACAGAGACTTTTTATGAGATGCTTATTGAAAAAAACAAAGTAATGAATCTTACAAGGATCACGGATAGAGAAGACTTTTACGTGAAACATGTATTAGATTCACTTCTTATCGTAAAGCTTATAGATATTTCTGATCAGTCAATTATTGATATAGGAACAGGTGCAGGCTTTCCAGGAATACCAATAAAGATTTTTTTCCCGGACACTAAGATAACTCTGTTGGACAGCTTAAATAAGAGAATCCTGTTTTTGAATGAGGTTATAGAGAAGACAGGATTAAAAGACATTTCAACGATACATGGGAGGGCGGAAGAAGTCTCCCGGGATAAAGACCATAGAGAAAAATATGATCTTGCTCTGAGCAGGGCAGTTGCCAATATGTCTGTATTATCCGAACTATGCATACCTTTTGTAAAAACAGGAGGACAGTTTATAGCATATAAATCCTCTGATTCCAAACAGGAAACAGATGATGCCTGCAATGCTGTTAAAATTTTATCCGGAGGGGATATAAATGTATCAAGGTACAAGCTGCCGGAAAGTGAGATATACAGAAATATTGTCCTAATAAATAAAAAAACCAGCACCCCAAAAAAATATCCCAGAAATCCCGGTGTGATCTCAAAAAATCCTCTCTAGAGTTGATAGTTGCTTGACATGGACGGGAAGTAATTCATTAAGAAATTTTATATTTCTGGGTTCCACGTGAAACATTTTTAAATACTTCTATTTGTAGTATATTTTTAAAATTTGAAAAACTAAATCTTGTGTATAGATTAAAATGTTTCACGTGAAACATTCTCAACATAATCCACACATTCAACAAAATAGAAAATCATATAGAACGAAAAAAAAATAAATGATATAATCCCTAAGCACAATTATAACATGAAAATAAAACTCATTTGATAGAGGTGAAAGAAGTGGGAAGAATTATATCTATAGCTAATCAAAAGGGTGGAGTGGGAAAATCCACAACGGCAATCAATCTGTCCGCCTGTATAGCTGAAAAAGGAAAAAAAGTTCTGCTGATAGACAGTGATCCTCAGGGAAATACGACTACAGGTCTTGGTCAGGAAAAGAATCAGATAGAAAATACCATATATGATATCTACATAGGTAATGAAAGCATTCAGCAATGCATCATGAAAAATATATATGAAAATCTGGATCTGATACCGGCAAATGTAAATTTTTCAGCAGCGGAGATAGAGCTAATAGGTATTGAAAACAAGGAATTCATATTAAGAAATGAACTGGACTATGTAAAGAATGATTATGATTATATCATTATAGACTGTCCGCCAAGCTTATCTCTTCTGACAGTAAATGCAATGGCGGCTTCTGATACTGTGATAGTTCCCATACAATGTGAGTATTACGCCCTTGAGGGATTATCACAGTTGATCCACACAGTCAATCTGGTAAAGGACAGGTTAAACGCTGATCTTGATCTTGAGGGAGTGGTCTTTACGATGTATGATTCAAGGACCAACCTGTCTCAGCAGGTAGTGGACAATGTAAAAGAAAATATGCCTGAAAACATATTTGAAGTAATAATACCCAGAAGCATAAGACTTGCCGAAGCACCCAGCTATGGTCAGCCGATAACGATATATGACGCAAAAAGCACGGGAGCAGAAAGCTACAGAAAGCTTGCCGATCAGGTCATAAACAGAAAGTAGGAAAAGAATATGGCAACTAAAAAAAGAGGACTCGGAAAGGGACTGGATTCACTTATTCCTGACGGGAAGATCGCAGTAGGAAAAGGAAGACCGGGAGGCGCGGCACTGATAGATGAAAAAGATGCCGTCATAGAAATAAATATCAATCAGGTCGAGCCTGACAGGGACCAACCAAGAAAGACATTTAATGAAGACGAACTTAATGATCTTGCGGATTCGATAAGGGCTCATGGTATATTCCAGCCACTCCTTGTACAGAAAAAGGATGATTACTATGAAATAGTAGCAGGTGAAAGAAGATGGAGAGCTGCCAAGATCGCCGAGCTGAAAGAAGTTCCCTGTATAGTAAGGGAATTTACCGAGCAGGAAAAGGTAACCATACAGCTCATAGAAAATATCCAGCGGGAGGATCTGAATCCTATAGATGAGGCACTCGCATACAGAAGACTCATAGACGAGTTTCATATGAAACAGGATGAGGTCGCTGAGAGTGTCGGAAAAAACAGAACTACGATCACGAATTCCATGCGCCTATTAAACCTTGCCGATGAGATACAGGAAATGCTCGTCGATGAAAGATTAACACCGGGACATGCGAGGGCGCTTTTATCCATATCAAATAAGGAAGAGCAGATAAAAGTAGCGAATCAGGTCTTTGACGAGCAGATGACCGTAAGGGAAACTGAAAAGTTCGTTAAATCATTGGGCAAGCCTAAAAGACCTAAAAAGCTCACACCGGAAGCATTGCAGTTGATCTATCGTCAGCTTGAAGACAGGATGAGGGAAAAGATAGGGGCAAAGGTTTCGATCAAGGCTTCCGATGAAAAAAAGGGTCGCATAGAAATAGAGTATTTTTCTCAGGATGAATTAGAAGAGATAGTAGATAAAATAGTTAAAGGAGCATCATAAATGAACAGTTCCATAATGGATGAGATAGGCATAGATCCGATAATATATATATTGCTTTTATTTATATTGGTCATAGTTTTAATTGTCCTGTTTATTGTACAGATGAACAGATACAAAAAACTTGACGAGAGATTTCGTGCCTTTATGACCGGAGCGGACGGAGCAAGCCTTGAGGAGAAAATGGCTATTCTTTTTAAGGATGTGAGAAAGCTCAAGGAGCATGACCTGATACATAAAAAAGATATCGCAGACATGAGACACATTTTGCTAAGCTGCTTCCAGAAGGTCGGCATAGTAAAGTACGACGCATTCAGGGAAATGGGCGGGCAGCTTTCATTCTCCATAGCAATGCTTGATCAGGAGGATAACGGTTTCGTCATGAATTCCGTACATTCGGCAAGCAGCAGCTATGTATATACCAAAGAAATAGAAAACGGCCGTTCGGCGATAGAATTAAGTGATGAGGAAAAAGAAGCCCTGAAGATAGCCATTAACTCATCTCCGTCAGTAACTGAGATACCTTCAGGGGAGGACGACTGATATAATGTCCCACAGGTTTTTACGTTCGATAGGTTTTTCCGGATCAAAAAACAGAAAAGACATAAAAAAGATACTTAAACTGGTTCTCATGTCTCCCACAGAGAAGCAGTATGTCACTCTTCCCGATGATTCCATCGCGGTGGAATACAGAAAGGATTTTTCAGATTCTTTTGGAATAGCGGTGTGCGGGGAATTTTCGGATGACGCGGACTTTGATTTTGAATTTTACTATCCGTATTTCAGAGGACAATATGTGTCTACAACCACGGAAATCGAGCTAGAGCGAATGGCTGAAACCGAATCCTATGAAGGTGTATTTGATGATACAAGGATAGGAATATCCATAATCTTCAGGTTATTAAACCGTCTTGATTATCTTAAGATATTGATGAGAGACGATGTCCACAGCGTAAAGGTTCCTGTTACATTGTCGGGACTTGCCGAAGCCGGTACTATACTGCTCCCTATAAAAAAAGACAAGAGACAGATGATACAGGAAAAGAAAGATACTATCGAACGAAACAAACTGATCGCGGACGCAAGGGCAGGAGATGAGGATGCCTTGGAAACACTTACTCTTAAAGACATAGACATCTACTCTACCATATCCAGAAAAATCATGAGCGAGGATGTATTCACTCTGGTTGATACTTATGTCATGCCCTTTGGTCTTGAGTGCGATATGTATTCGGTTATGGGTGAGATACTGGACGTTAAGAAAAAAGAAAATGATCTCTCCGGGGAAACCGTTTACACCATGACATTAAATTGCAATGATCTGGTGTTTGACATTTGCGTGAATAAGGCCGATCTTACAGGCGAGCCCTTAAAGGGCAGGAGATTCAAGGGAAACATATGGCTTACAGGAAAAATTGATTTTTAAATTTTTCCGGTTGACAAAATAAAAAAATAGGAATAATATATTCGCAATCTTTAGCAGAGATGCTAATCAATAATTTACATCACATTTCATTCATTTTCCTTTTTAGGGAAATCCGCTGTGGTTACATACAGCAAAAGCTTCAAAAAGAACAGTAACAGTAAACCAGGTTAAAACTAAACAGACAGGAGGCTTCTATGACAAGACTGCGTGATTATTTCTTTGCGTTGATTTTTGTGTCAACTTTCACTTTTATTGTTTTATTTGTTTTGTTTTCTTCGGCAGCTTACGCTGCGACGGGAAACTCATCGATCCTGACAAAAGATGATATGTCGGACTTTGAAAAGCTTACATTCTATGATACTCATGAAAAAAATCTTATAGGCACGGATCCCGAGGGAAGAGACGTTTCCGATGTGAAAGAATACAGTTTTCTAAGTAATCACAGGATAGTTGAAACAGACGGGACAGTGACGGCTGAATACGGAAAGGTCGGAAGATTTCATGACAGAGAGATATCCGTGATAATGACTTTCTCTGATTTTGCAATAAAGTCCGTTGAGATCGACCCGCAAAGAGACGGGAGATATTTTGCCATACCGTACAGCTTCAGAGACAATTTTCATTTTGACGGGGATTCTCTTATCCAGAAATTTGTGTTTTACTACGCGGATGATCCTGACAGAACCCCGATAGATATGACAAATTCATTTATTGTAATAAACGGATTGAATGTGGATGAGTACGCGGGAATAAGCTCAGGGCAAAGGGTCTATCTGTCCGAGAATTCCCAGCTGGAATATAAATCCGAAAACGGGTTTGACTGCTACGGTAACGGACCGCAGGGGTACAGCGATACATGTATTGAGGGAGATGATGATGTAAAGTACGAACTGGACGGGGTATATTATGAAGAGGATCTCTCAAATCCGCTTTACTACGTCTGCTCGGCTATGTTTACGCTGAACGGAACGGAAAACAGTCTTTATATCGAGGATAAAAGAGCGTCAGGCGGCTATGGCATAGGCTGGTGTCTCGATCTTACCACTCTTCATGTCACCTATAATATAAAAACCAGTGTGGAGCACGGAAGCATTACAGACAGTATAAGCGATATAGCTTATAACTCCAGCCGGAAAATAGAATACAGTCCCGAAGAAAACTATGTGTTGGATAGCATAACGGTTGACGGGACTCCGGTAGATATAAGTACGGCTCCATCGGCTTATGATTTTAACAACATAACCCAGGATCATGAGATACATGTCGTATATAAGCTGCCGTATAAAAAAGTTATCACAGAAGTGGTAAACGGTACGATAACCCCCTCTGATGAACAGGTGCTTTTCGGATCTGACAAGAAGATAGACTACGCTCCAAACGAGGGATATTTATTGGACAGCATTACCATAGATGACAATGATTCTCCGGTTGATATTTCCCGGTACAAAGACAGCTTTTCGTTTAGTAATATTCAGGAGGATCATAAGATAAAGGTGGTTTATGAAAAGCCTACGCCACCTGTGAAAAAGGTTCTTGACAAAAACGGAGAATATATAAACGGAAAGTATGTATCCGCCGGAGACATAATCACATATGAGATATCATATAAAAATCCTTTGACAAGAAAAGCCGAACTGACCATAACAGACAGCATTCCTTCCAACACGGAGTTCTATGATGCCTCAGACGGGGGTAAGTATGCTGACGGAAAGACAGTGTGGAAGATATCAGCCGAACCTCTTAAAGAGGGATCAATAAAGATGAGGGTACGGGTTTTAAGTTCGGCAAAAGGAAACAAAATATCAAATTATGCCCTGCTTATGTTAGATGATGTAAGTCTGATGTCAAATACGGTGGAAAATCCGGTTCCATCAGATCCCGTAAAAAAGGTAAAGAATACAAAAGGCAAGGATATAAACGAAACCTTTGTCGAAAAAGACCAGGAGCTGATCTATTATATTTCGTATAAAAATCCTGCATCCTCTGAAAAGAAGATACAGATCAAAGACGAGATACCCAAAGGAATGAAATATATAAGCGCGGACAGCGGCGGCTCTGTAAAAAATAATGAAGTAATCTGGAAGCTCACGTTAAAAGCCGGTGAAGAAAAACAGGTAAGCTTTAAGGTTAAGGCGGAATCCGAGGGAAAAACATATATAAATCAGGCAACAGTGGTCACTGACGGTATAAGCCTTGTTACAAACAAAGTTGAAAACTGGGTGCCGGAAAAACCTGAAAAGGAAGTAAAGCAGAATGGGGTTTCGGTGGACGGTAAGGATATTTCAGACGGAGAAACTGTTATCTACTATGTTACAGTAAAAAACACTTCGTCAGAAGCGACTGATATAAAGATCGAAGATGAGATATCCAAGTATCTGGATGTAAAAAGTGTAAGTGACGGAGGAACATATAATAATGGCTCTATCACATGGAAGCTGAAAGCCATACCCGCCGGAGAGACAAAGACCGTCAATTTTACGGCGAAAGCAAAAGGAGACAGCGAAAGCCATAAGGTTCCCAATACCGCTTATATGACAATTGGTGATAAAAAGCTTTCTACAAATGAAGTAACGATAAACATACCTGCCGTTAAGAGGTTAGAAGTCCTGGGTGAAAAAATAACCCCGGCTGCCGAGCCAGAGGTGTCACCAAACAGCGGAGTTTTGGGAGAAAGAAAGGTGCCGACCGGTGACGGGTCTAATATCATAGTCCTGATACTTGTTGCCATGTGTGCTTTTGCGGGAATAGTTCTAGTGAGGATAAGAAATGTACAAAAATAGGATAGATACTGTACTTACGGCAATTTTCAGCCTGATCATACTTTTCTGTGTGATACTGATAACCAAAGATATCATTAATTACAAAAAGGCCGGCAGAGAATATGACCGTCTGAAAAAATACATATCCGATGAAACGGAGATCATGAAAGCGGATAATACAGACGAGGTCAAAGCAAAAGAGGAGACTACAGAAGAAATAACGGATTTTGAGAAATTATACGAAATCAATCAGGACCTTGTCTGTATATTATCCATACCGTCTCTTGACCTGATGTATCCCGTCGTACAGAGTACGGATAATGTAAAGTATCTGAATACGACGTTTGAGGGAAACAGAAATCCGGCAGGCTGCCTTTTTATTGATTATGAAAACAGCCGGGATATGACGGACGCCAATACTTATATATATGGGCATAATATGAAAAACGGGAGTATGTTCGGGAGCCTTAAACAGATCATAAACGACGGATCGAAAAGGAAAGATACAAAGGCATATATTACGACGGGAGATACTGAATACACATATTCCCTTGAAGAAGCGGAGGTGGTGAATATTGATGAATATAAGCCGCCTCAGGATAAAACCGGACTGCTGACGCTGTATACCTGCTGGGGAAACGACAAGAGCCGCAGGCTGCTGGTAACTTTTTCCCGGGAAGTATGATAAAATACTACGTATGAGTAAAAGGGTAGGATATTTTGACATAGCCAAGGGTATAGGAATCATACTTGTCGTTATTGCCCATATAGAATATATGCCCTTGGATCTTAGAGAATACATAGTTACTTTTCATATGCCGGCTTTTTTCGTGATAAGCGGTATGCTCATGAATCTCACAAGGGAGGCGGAAAGACCCGTAAAAACCCTTTTAGTCCGGAAGCTTAAGAGCATAATGCTCCCTTATCTGGTTTTTTCCGTCATTTTTCCGGTCATTGATATGATCAGATATGCTTTTGACGGAAAGGATATAATGATGACTTTCTGTCAGGATATGATAGCGGGCATCACAATGACAGGTGTTTCTGTACTGTGGTTTCTACCGGCTCTTTTCTTTTCAGAGCTTATGGTACTTGCCATAGTAAAAAACCTGAAAAGACCTGTGCTTCTGATCCTGTCAGTATTATTGCCGGCAGCCATATGGTTTCTGGCTCTTGTCATACGGCCTATGGCACTTCCGATGTGGCGAACGGTTTACTGCTTTATATTTGTTATTTTAGGGTATGTCTTATTCCCCCTGATACGGAAAATATCGTCATACCCTCTGTATTTGCTGCCAGTTTCGGCGGTGATGTTTGTAGTCCTGTATTTTACCGGAAAGGCAAACGGAGTAGTGGATCTGCATTTTATCCTGCTTGGAAAAAAGCCTCTGTATTATTTGAATGCCATGACAGGTTCTCTGGCTCTGATCCTTTTGTCTATATTCATTGAAGCGTTCATTCACGCGAAAGTAGCCGGCATCCTTGAATTTTTTGGCAGACACAGTCTTTTTATCATGATAACACATATAAACTTCATGATCCTTTACCTCGCCGAGAGGCTTGCCTTTGCGGTTTCCGGGGCCACACCAAGAGGAAAAGAGCTTGTATTCAATGTTGTCGCCACACTATGTACGCTCCTGATAGAAACGCTATGTATCCTTATTTGGGAAAAGATAAATAAATGTGGTATAATTTTTTACGGAAGTCGGCGTAAAAACTAAAGTGTTTTTTCATTTAGGAAAGGAATCAAAAAAATGGGACTGATCAAAGCGGCAATGGCAGCAGGAAGTACGGTACTTGCTGATCAATGGAAAGAGTATTTTTACTGTGATTCTATGGATACAGACGTACTTATCGTCAAGGGACAAAAGAGAACAAGCGCAAAATCCAGTAATACCAAAGGCTCAGATAATATCATCTCAAATGGTTCGGTCATAGCGGTCAATGAAGGTCAGTGTATGATCATAGTTGAACAGGGAGCTATCGTTGATCTTTGCGCGGAGGCAGGTGAATATACATATGATAAGTCCACTGAGCCTTCAGTTTTTTACGGCGGACTTGGACAGGGCATCAAGGACAGCTTCAAGAGATTAGGCCGCAGATTTACGTTTGGCGGCGATACCGGCAACGACCAAAGGGTTTATTTTGTAAATACTAAGGACATCATAGGCAATAAATA
>JAFUWM010000258.1 GCA_017483425.1 Lachnospiraceae bacterium
AAAAATATGGATACGCATGAATCCGCTTTACAGTTTTCAGATTCATTGGCCCAACTCTGGCGAGTGCACCCTTTCAGAGAAGGTAACACCAGGACAACCGTTACTTTCTGCTGTCAGTATGCAGATAGCGTGGGGCTGAATCCGAACAGAGAGCTGTTTGAGGATAATGCACAGTATGTCAGAACAGCATTGGTCGCCTACAATGCTGTCTTTGATGATATGGGAGATATTTCCAAGCCAGAATATCTCGTTAGGATTGTAGAAGATGCCCTTACAAGAGGCAGGCGCAAATCATAAATGCCTGCTTATTTAAACGCCTCCTCCATGTAATACTGGATCCTGCCGTGGGTGTGCTCGTCTTTTATGAGGTTTCTCACGGAATTAAGCTTAGCCTTTGTCGCAAGAAGCTCCGCTTCGTACTTTGAAAAGCCCCTTGTCTGCATGTAGTAGAGCATATCAGCAGAAAGCCGACCGATCGACGCTCCGTGCGAGCCTTCTACATCCTCTTCGTCACAGAGTATGACAGGCAGGGTCTTATTCACAACTCCTTCTGACAGGAGAAGCACATCCTCAAGCTCGTCACCGACAGCGCCCTTTGCTCCCCGCACAAGGTCTATCGTTCCGCGGAAATTCTTTTTTGCGCTGTCCCTTAAGGCGCCCTTTACCTGAAGCTCGGACTCGGATCTCCTGCCGTGGTGCGCGATATAATAATTCATATCAAGCTCCTGAGTGTTCAGGCAGAGATACCCCATATCTCCGTTGAATCTTGCCTTACAGCCCTTAAGATCCGCCGAGAGCCCTATCAGGTTCCTCTTTCCGCCGAGGCACATCTGCGTGATGTCAAAACTTCCGTTGTCTTCGATCTCCACGCCTATGTCATCCATGCACATGAAATTTTGCCCCAAAAGATTTACTTTTACGAGATGAACCGACGCATCCCTTGCGATCCTGATCTTTGTCTGTACACCGAAGAAACCTGCGGCATCACTTTTTGACGAGGAATAATCCATTATGACCGTGATCCGGCTTCCCTCCTCGGCAAGTATCTCGACCCTGTCGGCGTTTGAATCGCCGTTTTCCATCAGATATCTGATGCTCACGGGTTCATTGACCTGTCTTCCGGCTCTGGCATGCACCATAAGCACATCGCTGCTTGCTTTCATAAAGAAAGCGTCTGCCTCAGCTCCCATTCCGCATTTGATCTGTTTTATGTCAACCGAATCTTTCAGGTCACAGCCGCCGCAGTCCTGACAGGATTCATTTCCTATTGTCACCCCGGAGGGTATCTTCTCCACAACTGCCCTACCGCTGCCGTTTAATACGATCTCATCTTCTATAACCGCGTCATTCAGCTTAAGCGAATTCCACGTAAGCGATTTAAGACTGTTGACTCTCATCATCCTATCGCCCCCTTCATCTCAAGCTGTATCAGATTATTCATTTCAACCGCGTATTCCAGAGGAAGCTCCTTGGATACGTTATCCGCAAAGCCGGAGACGATCATAGCCTTGGCATCCTCCTCGGATATCCCCCTGCTCATAAGGTAAAATACCGCGTCATCCGATATCCGGCCGATCTTTGCCTCGTGACCGACATCAGCCTCACTTGTCCTTATATCCATGGCAGGTATGGTATCAGACCTTGATATATCATCCAGCATAAGCGAAGCGCAGGATACGGATGCCTTGGAATCCTTCGCGCTCTCCCTGATAGTAAGTGCGCTCCTGAAAGTACTCTCGCCGCCGCTCTTTGATATTGATTTAGTATTTATGAAAGAAGATGTGCGCTCTCCCGTCTGAACTATCTTCGCTCCGGTATCAAGATTCTGTCCCGCTCCCGCAAATGTGATGCCCGTAAACTCACAATGGGAATCATTGCCCTTTAATATGGTCATGGGATACAGGTAGGAAACATGCGAGCCAAAGGAGCCCGACACCCACTCCATGGTGGCGCCGTCCTCACA
>JAFUWM010000259.1 GCA_017483425.1 Lachnospiraceae bacterium
CTTTCAAGGTGAAAAGATTCTACCACAAGCAAACAGCCGTGGCAAGATAAAAAATCAGAAAGGTATTTCTTTAACTCCCCTTGCTCTGCACAGGGCGGAAGAAGCTCCTTTGTAAGACAGGGGGTTGCCTTCCACATCCGTTACGGTACATCCTGCCTCGGTCGCTATAAGTGAAGCCGCGGCATAGTCCCAAAGCTGTATCCTCATCTCGAAATACATGGAGCATTTTCCCATCGCTACGCAGCACATATCCCATGCGGCAGTTCCGGAGCGCCTGATATCCACGCACTTGTCCATAAGCGCTTTCGCCTTATCAAAGGTCTCATCCCTTAATTCCGTATAATACGGGGCTGTTCCGAAGGTCACAAGCGAATCCTTAAGCGGCGCGTCGGACGACATGATTCTCTCCCCGTTCATATATGCCCCTTTTCCCGCCTGAGCCTCAAAGAGCATGTCATCATAAGGGTTATATATTACGCCGATATACGGCTTCTTTTCCTTTAACAGTCCTATGGATACTACGGACGGATGATAGGCGTAGATAAAATTTGAGGTTCCGTCTATAGGATCTATGACAAATACAAAGCCGTGCTCCATTTTTTTCGTAAATACATCCTGACCGTCTTCCTCACCCAGAAAAGCCGCCTCCGGTAATACCCCTGACAGACTGTCCATCAGATATTTCTGTATCTTCTCATCGGTTTCCGTCACGAAATTCGCGTGTCCGCTCTTTTCCATTATCTTTGGACGTGCCGCATCCTTCATGATCTTTCCGGCTTCTTTTGCTGCTGATTTTATCTCATCAATAAGTTCCATTGTCTCATACCCCTCCGAATCTAAAAATAATCCCTATGACTGCAGACGCAGCTATGAAAATTATGGGATGAAGCTTAAACTTCTTTCTAAGGACAAATATCACCACGGCAAGTATAAGCCCTTTCCACACCACAAGCTGTGTTATATTATGGCTCTCCATAAATGCGGGTATGTTTATAAGCGCGATCTTTACCACGTTTATACCCGCCGCCGAGATCATGGCTATGGAAGCCGGGCGAAGCCCGTAAAAGGCCGCATCCACATATCTGTTTCCTTTGAATTTATCTAAAAATCCGGCGATTATAAGTATCACTATAAATGAGGGAAGCGCAAGAGACAGGGTAGCGACCACGCCGCCTATGGCTCCTGCTGTCTGATATCCCGCATAGGTACTCATATTTATGCCTATGGCTCCGGGTGTTGACTCTGATATCGCTATCATATCCGCAATATCAGCATGTGTGAACCAACCTGTGCTGTCCGATATTTCGTACAGAAAAGGAAGTGTGGCAAGCCCTCCGCCTACTGAGAAAAGTCCGGTCTTAAAAAACTCCAAAAACAGGAGAAACAGCGTACTCATCCGGCTGCCTCCTTATGTCCTCTTATGAGTATGCCTGCTATGCCTGCCGCGACGACAAGTACGGCAGCAGGGATCTTTACGGGAAGAAAACCGGCAAATACCATGAGCAGAAATATTACCGCGTATATCACGAAAGCGATCTTATCGACTATGGATTTCTTCCACAGTCTTATCACCGCTTCGAGTATTAGTACGCAGACGCAGACTCTTATTCCCGCGAAAGCGTTTTGCACCAGAGGGATATCCGCGAAATTCGTAAGAAACGCCGCTATTATAAGTATGATCATTATGGGACAGGTAAGGAAGCCGAGCGTTGCGGCGGCGGCTCCCGCTATTCCCTTTCTTTTATTTCCGATAAAGGTCGAAACGTTTAAGGCTATGATCCCCGGTGTGCACTGTCCTATTGCAAAGTAGTCCATCAGCTCGTCGGTCGTGACCCATCCTCTTTTTTTATTCAGATCCTCTTCTAGCAGAGGAAGCATGGCATAGCCTCCGCCGAAATTCACGGCTCCGATTTTCAAAAAAGCAAGATACAGATCTATAAGCTCTTTCATACTAAAATCCTTTCAATTCCCCTCTATTCCGAAATGACATGCGCCTCGGGAAAAACATCAAACAAAAACTTAAGTACAACCGGCGTAAGTATCGAGCTCACTATTATGAGCAGGATAACAGCGGTAAAGTACGCCTGCCCCATCATTCCCGCGGCAAGCCCTCTCTGGGCAACTATAAGCGCTACCTCTCCCCTCGTCATCATTCCGACACCGATCTTTGCCGAGTCCCCCCAACTGTATCTCATTATCTTTGAGATACCGCCGCAGCCTATTATCTTTGAGAGCAGGCCGACGAGGACGAAGCCTATTGAAAAATATATTATCGTCGTATCGAGCGTCCTTACATTGGTCTGCAGTCCTATTGAACAGAAAAACACCGGTCCGAAAAGCATATAGGAGTTGACATCCATCTTTCTCGATATATAGCTGGAATCATCAAGCGAAGACAGGATAACACCGGCAATATAGGCTCCCGTGATATCTGCTACCGAGAAGTAGCTGTCAGCGACATATGCCATTATGAAAGCAAGCGCCATTCCCATTATAGGGATTCGCCTTGTATGCGGATATCTCTTGTCTATGATCTTGAAAATATGGTAAGTGATTATCCCGACACCCACCGCAAAAACGAAAAACAGAACCGTATGAAGTATGACCGATACGATGTCGGCATTCGGATCCTTGAAGCTTATAACTATGGTGAGTACTATAATGCCTATCACATCGTCTATGATCGCGGCGCTCATTATCGTGGTGCCTATCGTGCCCGAGAGCACGCCAAGCTCCTTTAATGCTTCAACGGTGATGGACACAGAGGTGGCGGTCAATATTGTCCCTATGAAAAGAGCCTTATAGAAAGCTTCAGACCCGACCGGGGCAAAGCCGTAAAAACACATATAGAGGATGGTTCCGCAGACAAGCGGAACAAAAACTCCCGCACAGGCTATGACCGTTGCTTTTACTCCGGTTTCTCTAAGCTCCCTTAGATCCGTACCTAAGCCTGCCGAGAACATAAGCATGATAACGCCTATCTCTGCCATGCCTGATAAAAAATCAGAGGGCATGACAAAACCCAAAAGACTCGGTCCTATGATAAGACCCGCAACTATCTCTCCCGCAACCTGTGGCGCGTGTATCCTTCTAGCGACCAGCCCGAAAAATTTAGCCGCAACGACTATCACGGCAAGCTGCCGCAATATCTCAGTAGTCTCCATAATATTCCTCCCCGTTCAGAGCATCAAAGCCCGAACAAAAAGGATTATATCATATAATCCTGAAGGTGCATAATATTCCCGTTCTATTCTGTTTTGAAATAAAAAAGGACTAAATCTTATGCGGCAGGATATCCAGATCCACCGTGCGGCAGGTGACGGAAAGCCGGTCAGCAGTTGCAAGATCGTGGGTCGCCATGACAACCGTTGTGCCCTGTCTGTGCGCAATTTCCATTAGCCTGAATATCTCCGCGGATGACGCGGGATCAAGATTTCCCGTAGGCTCGTCGGCAAGAAGTACCGCGGGTGAATTTATAAGCGCCCTCGCCATGCATACTTTCTGCTTCTCTCCTCCCGACAGCTCCTTTGGATGCCTCTTGTGCAGATGGTCTATACCCATAAGCCTTAAGATATTGGTTATGCGCTGCTCGGCATTCCTCGCTCCTCCACCTGTAAGGGCAAGCACCAGCTCCAGATTTCCATAGACCGTATAATCATCAAACAGTTTGAAATCCTGAAAAACGACCCCAATCCCTCTCCTGTACGAAGCAATCTCCGCCTTTGTGATACCTGACAGGCTTCTCCCATCCACGGTTATCTCTCCGGCATCGGGCTCGATTTCCTTAAGCAGCATCTTTATAAGCGTACTCTTGCCGCTCCCGCTCTTTCCGGTTACAAGAATAAATTCGCCTCTTTCAAAATGGGCGGAAAATCCGTCAAATACCGGTCCCTCCGCCTCATCGTAGGTTTTATGTATATCTTTGATCGTAATCATTTATTTTTCACGCCAGATATGCGTATTTACCGAGTATATCATTTGTGAATGCCACGGTAGTTCCTTTCTCCAGCTCATTTCGTATCGCATGTATAAGATGTGTCATAGAAAGCGGTTTATCCTCTCCCGCTGCCACGGAGCAGGCATTCAGAAATACGGTTTTGATTGTGCTTCCCGTGAAGTCCTTAAACTGCGACGCCAGATAATCAAGGTCTATATCCTCATGCGGTATCCCTTCGGTGATGCAGGCTTCCCATATATCTCTCCTTGCTTTCTCGTCAGGATTTTCAAAATGCACTACATAGCGTATCCTTCTCAAAAAAGCGGGATCAATATTTCCCTTGATATTTGTCGCAAGGATGACAACCCCGTCATAGGCCTCTATGCGCTGCAAGAGATAGGATATCTCCGTGTTCGCGTATTTATCATGTGAGTCCTTGACCTCGCTTCTTTTGCCAAAGAGCGCGTCCGCCTCGTCAAAAAACAGAACCGCATTCGTCTTTTCGGCATATGAAAAGGCCTTTTCAAGATTCTTCTCTGTCTCGCCTATATATTTGTCAACTATATGAGAGAGGTTTACCTGATAAAGAGGCATCTTCAGCTCTCCCGCAATGGCGTTCGCGGTCATGGTCTTTCCCGTACCGGGAGGTCCCGTGAGGAGAAGCGACATCGATCTTCCATAAGGATAGCTTTTCCTGAGATTCCATTCGTCCAACACCCTGTGACTCTCCCGGACACCCGTTATAACATCGTACAGCTTTTCCGAAAGCGTCTGCCC
>JAFUWM010000260.1 GCA_017483425.1 Lachnospiraceae bacterium
ATATTTAACGAACATGCCGCCGATAAACACTGACTCGGCAACGGGACCCTCTGAAGGACCGAAGGTCTGGAAAGACTCACCGGGATGCTCAGAGAAGCAGTTGAGGTTCAGGCAGTCATTCCAGTCTGCCCGGCCGATAAGCGGCAGATCGTGAGGTCCTTTGTGATTAATTATATAATCCAGACTTCTTGTAAGATGCTCAAAGAGTGAAGTTGCAACGGACATATCATTATCATAAGGAACCTTCTCATCAAGGATCGTTGTATCGCCTGTCTCGCGGATATAAGCCGAAGTACCCGCGATGAGCCACAGCGGATCATCATTGAAGCCGGAGCCTATATCGGAATTGCCTTTCTTTGTGAGGGGCTGATACTGATGATAAGCAGAGCCGTCCTGGAACTGCGTAGAA
Source organism: Lachnospiraceae bacterium (assembly GCA_017483425.1). Lineage (GTDB taxonomy): Bacteria > Bacillota > Clostridia > Lachnospirales > Lachnospiraceae > NK4A144. The sequence continues at coordinate 410 of JAFUWM010000260.1, forward strand.
GCGATATCAATGATACGCTGCCTTGCCCTGTCGGGGATCAGGTGCACGAAGCCCAGAAGATCCTGACATGAATCCCTGAAGCCCATGCCGCGTCCGATACCGGACTCATAATATGAAGCGGAACGGCTCATGTTAAAGGTTACCATGCACTGATACTGATTCCATATATTTACCATACGGTTGACCTTGTCGTTTGGCGTATCCACGGTAAACTTCGCGAGGAGCTTCTTCCAGTAATCCTTTAAGTTGTTGAACGACTTATCTACATCAGCATCCGTCTGATACTTTGCAAGCATCTTGTCAGCCGGAGCTTTATTGATGATATCCTGTGCCTCCCACTTCTGATCCTCGGGATTCTCGCAGTAGCCGAGTACAAATACGAATGATTTTGACTCCCCGGGAGCGAGCGTGATATCTATCTGATGTGACGCGATCGGATACCAGCCGGACGCGATCGAATTCCTGCACTTGCCCTCAAGAACCGCATCAGGATTAGCGCCGGAATTATATACTCCTATAAAATCATCACGGGAAGTGTCAAAGCCGTCTACCTTTGTATTTACCGAATATACAGCGTAGTGATTGCGCCTCTCGCGGTACTCGGTCTTGTGGTATATAGTACTTCCGATCACCTCGACCTCGCCTGTGGAGAGATTCCTCTGATAGTTGGTCATATCATCCATGGCATTCCACAGACAGAACTCTACATATGAGAAAAGCTGGAGCTTCTTCTCGGCAGTGCCTTCGTTCTTTATCACGACACGCTGCACCTCACAGGTGTCGTCCATGGGTACGAAGCAGAGCACATCAGCGCTGACATCGTCTTTCTTACCATGAAATCTGGTATAACCTATACCGTGACGGCACTCGTACTCGTCAAGCGCGGTCTTGGTCGGCTGCCATGCGGGATTCCAGACCGTAGAACCATCTTTAATATAGAAGTATTTGCCGTTTGAATCCAGCGGCACATCATTGTACCTGTATCTGGTGATACGCAGCAGCTTCGCGTCCTTATAGAAAGAATACCCGCCGCTCGTATTTGAGATCAGCGTGAAGAAATCATTGCTGCCGAGATAGTTGATCCATGGCAGCGGAGTCTTCGGTGTGGTGATGACATATTCCATGTTATCATCGTCGAAATGTCCGAAATTCATGTCTGTACCCCCGTTTTCTTTAACGATTAAGTTTATCCGGCATAGACCGGGCTAGATATGATTATATTCTATAATACACGGAAACACAACCGGAAAAGCAAAAACTCTTAAAATCATATATCTTGTTGCGGACAGCTTAAAGGTTTAAGGAAAAACGGAATATATTGTGTCACACAGAACGTAAAATAATAAAATTTTAGAAAAAATGACTAAAAAAATAAAATAAATGTTGACTTAGTTGTCAGATTGTTATATATTTTTATTACGAAAACGTTTAAGACATCCATCAGATTAAGTAGAGACCTGATAGAACTTAGCGACAACGTATTATGGAGGATTAGATAAATGGTCTCTATGAAGGATATTTCAAAAAAGGTTGGCGTGTCGGTCGCGACCGTGAGCAAGGCTTTGAATGACCACAGCGATATCGGAGAAGCGACAAAGCAGAGGGTAAGGGACGCGGCAAGGGAAATGGGATACTTCCCCAACGCATCGGCCAGAACCTTGAAGACAAACAAAAGCCACAATATAGGCGTCCTCTTCAGAGACGAGGCAGGGAACGGATTTACCCATGATTTCTATGCGGCTGTTCTGGATTCACTCAAAAAGACAGCGGAAGCTAAAGGGTATGACATCAGCTTCATAAACAGCAGCAAAGGCATCATGAACATGAATTATCTGGAGCACTGCAAATACAGAGGATACGACGGAGTGGTTCTCGCCTGTATAGATTTTGACGATCCGGATGTAGTGGAGCTTGCGACGAGCGATATGCCGGTGGTGACCATAGATCACACGTTTGATAACCGGACAGCCATCATATCAGATAACGTAACCGGGATAAGGGAGCTGGTCACATACATATATAAGGATTGCGGACACAGGAAGATAGCATATATACACGGAGCTGATTCCTCGGTCACAAGAAACCGTCTGGCAAGCTTTTACGCTACAATGGAGGATCTGGGAGCAAAGGTTCCCGACGAGTATGTAAAGGACGGAGTTTACAGAAAGCCTGAAGTATCATATAATCTTACGTTGGAATTGCTGGATCTGAAAGATCCGCCGACCTGTATCATATATCCCGATGACTTCTCAGCGATAGGCGGGATAAACGCGATCCAGTCGAGAGGGCTTTCGATACCGGGAGATATCTCCATAGCGGGATACGACGGGATAAGGATAGCAAAGGTACTTGAACCGAAGCTTGCGACTATAGAGCAGGACACAGATACCATAGGAGAGCTTGCAGCCAGAAGGCTCGTCCAGATGATAGAGAGACCGAAATCCTCGATACCTGAGAGAGTAGTAGTAGAGGGGAAGCTTTTGAAGGGAGATTCGGTAAAAGCTTTACTGGCCTGATAGCGGTATACAGGCGATATGCCTTATACATACATTTTTTAAGATCATTATTTTTAAGGAGGAAAAAAATGAAAAAGAAGATCGTAAGTATCATGCTTACAGCAGCAATGACAGCTACACTTCTTGCAGGATGCGGCAGCACAGCAGCTGATACGGCAGCTCCCGCAGCAGCAGAAGAAGAGGCAGCTCCTGCAGAAGAAGAAGCTCCCGCAGAGGAAGAAGCAGCTCATGCAGCAGAGGAAGAGGCAGCTCCCGCAGAAGAAGCAGCAGACGATACAGCAGCTGCAGCATCAGATGAGGGCAAGGTTCTCAATATCCAGTGCTGGAACGAGGAGTTCAAGAGCAGAGTTACAGATCACTATCCCGGATATGAGGCAGATGCAAGTGATCCTAACAGCGGAAAGATCGGTGATGTAACAGTTAAGTGGATCATCACTCCTACCGATGACAATGCATATCAGAATCACCTTGATGAAGTGCTTCCTACAAATGAGAGCGCAGCAGATGATGATAAGGTTGATATCTTCCTTATAGAAGCAGACTATGCTCTTAAGTATGTAAACGCTGATCCCGCAGTAGCAATGTCAATGGATGACCTTGGCATCGCAGCTTCTGATATCGCAGATCAGTATCAGTACACACAGGATATCGTTACTGATTCTAACGGAAGCCTCAGGGGTCTTTCATGGCAGGCATGCTCAGCAGGTCTTATCTACAACAGAGACATCGCGGCTGAGGTACTTGGCACAGAGGAGCCTGCAGAGGTTCAGGAATTCGTTAAGGATTGGGCTACATTCAACAAGACTGCTGAGGATCTCAAGGCAGCAGGATACTTTGTAGAGTCAACTGTTAACGATTCATATCGTGTATATTCAAACAACGTTTCAAAGCCTTGGGTTGACGGCACAACTGTTCAGATCGATGCAAACATCGAGAAGTGGGTTGAGGATTCAAAGGCACTCGTTGATGCAAAAGAGACAAATACCTATGATCTCTGGTCAGATGACTGGAACAAGGGCTTCTATCCTGAAGGAAAAGTATTTGCTTACTTCGGACCTGCATGGCTCATCAACTTCTGTATGGCAGCTGATACCGAGGGTTCAGTAGCAAACGCAGGACGTTGGGGACTTTGCGTAGGACCTCAGTCATTCTACTGGGGCGGCACATGGATCTGCGGCGCAGTAGGCACAGATAACCCTACACTTGTTAAGGACATCATGCTTACAATGACAACTGACAAGGCAGTTCTTAAGGAGATCGTTGAGAAGGATTCTGACTGTGTAAACAGCCCTTCACTCCTTGGAGAGCTTGCAGCGGATACTTCATTCGGAAGCGCTATCCTTGGCGGACAGAATCCTTACCAGCAGCTTGCTGACGGCGCTGAGAAGGTTGACATGAGCAACATCTCTGATTACGATCAGGGCTGCAACGAGTCATTCCAGGCAGCTATGAAGGATTACTTCGAGGGTAAGGTAGACTATGACAAGGCTATCTCAAACTTCCAGACAGCAGTCAAGGAGAAGTATCCTGAGCTTTCATTCTAATAGAGGATCTCATAGGGGATAACTTTATCGGATAATCTTGGGAGCCTGCCCAAATGCGGGCAGGCTCCTTTTTTACAAAAAGTTCAGAGTTGACAAGAGACATCTGAATGCCGGGTGTTTGTTGTGAACTCTGAACAAAAACACAAGGGTTCAAAAATAAGAAGATCCAGAGGAGGTATTTATATGGACGGGGGAAAGAAAAAGGGCGGAAATTCAAATGTAGTGAAGTATAATAAATGGGGTTATATCTTCCTGCTGCCATTCATCATTGTGTATGCTGTATTCCAGCTGATACCTTTCGTATCAACTATCTACTACAGCTTCTTTGAGAACTATCGCTCGGGTCTGAAGCAGATCGGACCAAACTTCATTGGTTTTGCAAACTATGCTGAGCTGCTTTCCAATGCTGACATCTGGAAGTACACGGAAAACACGTTTGTTATGTGGGTTATAGGGTTCCTTCCCCAGATAATCGTGTCTCTGCTGCTTGCGGCATGGTTCTCTGATCCTTCACTCAGGATCAAGGGACAGAGGTTCTTCAAGACAGTCATATATCTGCCGAACCTCATCATGGCTGCGGCGTTCGCAATGCTGTTCTTTACATTGTTTGCGGATTCCGGTCCTATAAACTCCATGCTCATGCAGTTAGGCATACTCTCTGAGCCGTATAAATTCATGTCAAATACGGGAAGCGCAAGGATACTTGTAGGATTCATGAACTTCCTTATGTGGTTTGGTAATACGACTATCCTCCTGCTCGCAGGTATGATGGGAATAGACACATCTCTTTTTGAGGCGGCGGAGGTTGACGGAGCTACAGCCGGAGAGATCTTCTGGAAGATCACAATGCCTCTCCTCAGACCGATCTTTGTATATGTGCTGATCACCTCTCTTATCGGCGGTCTGCAGATGTTCGATGTACCGCAGATCTTAACGAACGGTGAAGGCGCTCCTGACAGAACCACGATGACGCTGATCATGTATCTGAATAAACACCTGTTTAATAAGAACTACGGAATGTCCGGCGCATTGTCGGTTATCCTGCTCATTGTTACCGGTGTACTGAGCTTCGCGGTGTATAAATTCACTACGAATCAGGAAAGCTACTAAAGACAGGATAGGAAAAGGAGATCATTATTATGGATAATAGAAGAGTAAAAACGGGAGCAAGCGTCACGACGAGACGCGTCATAGCATATATAGTTCTGGTACTTATAACGATCCTGTGCCTGTTCTGGTTCTATGTACTTTTCATCAACGCGACCAGAAGCCACTCGGATCTTACAAAGGGCTTTACCCTGATACCCGGCGGCAATGCTTTGGCTAACTGGAATAACCTGATGCACAGTACCCAGCCGGTACTGAGCGGCATGAAGAATTCACTCATAATCGCTGTCTGTGCCGCGGTTCTATCAACATATTTCTCGACCATGACGGCTTATGCGATACATGCATATGATTTTAAGATCAAAAACGCGATGTTCACATTCATCCTTGCAGTCATGATGATCCCGACACAGGTTGTAGCACTCGGATTCATCAACCTGATGGGAAAGATGCATTTGATGGATACCTTTACTCCGCTGATTATACCCGCTATCGCGGCGCCTGCAACTTTCTTCTATATGAAGCAGTACATGGAGTCAACACTTCCCATGGCTTTGCTTGAGGCGGCGCGTATCGACGGTTCGGGAGAGTTCAGGACATTCAACAGCATAGTGCTTCCGCTGATGAAGCCGGCTATAGCAGTACAGGCGATATTCACCTTTGTGGCAAGCTGGAATAATTACTTCACACCGGCACTGGTGCTGACGACCGACAAGAAGAAGACGTTGCCTATCCTCATCGCGCAGTTAAGATCGGCAGACTTCCTTAAGTTTGATATGGGACAGGTTTACATGATGATCGCATTCTCAATCTTCCCTGTCATCATAGTCTACCTCATCCTTTCAAAGTACATCGTAGGAGGAGTAGCGGTAGGAGCAGTCAAGGGCTGATAACAGCAGTAATAAGGCAAACAAAAATCCCGGGGCTTTCCGCCCCGGGATTTTGCAATGGTGCTAGAATTCAATCCTCAATGCCTTTTTGAGTATTTTCAATCAGACGCTTTATTAATTCCTTTAATTTTTCCTCGTCTTTCTTTTCGCGCGCTTCGTCAATGTCCTTCAAATTATCTAATAAACCACGTAAATAACTCTTAAATACACTCATGCTATTTTCCTCCATATACAATTCGTCCATAGTTTCTTTTTTCCTCCAAGCGTATATGTAAGATATAAATGCATTTTTAGAATACTACCAAAGGAATGTAATGTCAAATGTTGTTTGTCAATCGAGGCGACAAGATTCGAACTTGCGGCCCCCTGCTCCCAAAGCAGGTGCTCTACCAAACTGAGCCACGCCTCGTTATTATATGGCCTGAAAAGCCCTATTATTTTATTACACGGATGCGATAGGTGTCAAATACACTTGTGTAATTCAAAATCCGGCTCTTTCCCAACAGTCAGGGTCATTACTATATATGTCGGAGCATGTCCCTCCTGCCTCGGGTAAGAAAGCGAACCGGGATTTATGACCCACAGGTCGTCATGATCTGCGATCAAAGGACGGTGCGTATGACCAAACATCACTATGTCCGCCTTGCGGGATAATGCTTCATCTACCAGTCTTTCGGTACCCATGGATACCCCGTATCCATGACCATGAGTAATAAACACATGATATCCTGCTATATCAAGCTCAAGCTCTGCCGGAAGATTGCTGAAAAAATCGTTGTTGCCCTTTACTATAGGTACGGAAAAGCACTGTGTATGCTGTCTGATCCAGTCCTCTCCTCCCTCGGTGTCTCCGCAGTGTATCAGCATATCGACCGGTTCCTCGGTTCTCAGGACTTTCATAAGGGTTTCATGCCTGCCGTGGGTATCGCTGACGATAAGGATCTTCATATATCAGCCTCGGCAAGTACGGCTCGCATATGCCTGAGAGCTTTGCCCCTGTGCGAGATGAGATTTTTTGCCTCCGGAGATATCTCCGCTGATGTTTTACCAAATTCCGGGAGATAAAAGACCGGATCATATCCGAAGCCGTTAGCGCCGGCTGTTTCATGTGATATAAAACCCTCCATTGCCTCCCTTACGACTATCTCCCTTCCCGAAGGAAGTATAGCCGCAACAGCGCATACAAATCTCGCTGCCCTGTCTTTATCCTGTACCCCTACAAGCCGTTTTAATATCTCTTTGTTCTTTATGTCATATGAAGTATCATGTCCCATAAACCGCGCCGAGTGTATCCCGAGAAGACCTTGCTCACCTCCCAGCGCGTCTATGCAAAGACCCGAATCGTCCGACATCACGATAGCGCTTCGGTCTGACAGTTCATATACGGCTCTTGCCTTTATGAGCGCATTTTCCTCGAAGCTCTCTCCGTTTTCTTCTGGATCAGTATCTATTCCGGCATCATGAGCCGTTATGATATCATATCCCATACCGTCCATTATGCTCTGTATTTCCAGCAGCTTGTTTTTATTTCCTGTCGCAAATATTATCTTCATTATTTCAGATTATCCTCATGCAGAAGCCATGCATATATTACGCCTCCGACCTTTGAAATATACTCATCGCTCCCCATCTGCAGCGCTTCGGCCTTATTTGTTACATATCCGGTGTAAATGTATATCCTGTGAGATACAGGATCATCCTCTGACGGCTGGGACGTAACTCCCAGATCCTTTTGTCCGGTTTCTGTCGCTATGACGCTTATAAGCCTGGTGACTTCATTTAAGTCATCGGGATTATTTACTATGGCACAGATACCGTTCGTAACCCGCGTATCTCCGTCAGCATTTGTATGGATAGATATGCTGTAGTCCGGTCTAAGCAAAGAAATAAGCTTTGCCCTGCTCTCCGCGGAGACATCCTCATCCTGATATCTGGTAAAATAGAATCCGCCGGCTTCATCCGCTTTTGCGAGTGTATCTATCTCCTGAGCTATACCGAGCGTCACATTTTTTTCCTCTATCCCGTATGCGCTGTCTCCGGTATCCTCTCCCCCGTGCGAAGCGTCTATGACATAGACATGCCCGTATAATTCCTTGGGAGTATTAAGCTCCAGATAGATCTCGTTCTGTGTGAGGTGAACGGTTGATATATAAAATCCGTCGGTGATTATATCAAATTCCGCATTACCCTCCGCATCTACATAATCATACGACAGCTCCGCTATCCCTTTTTGTGATCCGGTGAGCTCATTTCTGTAATAAAAATTCTTCTCCTCCGTGGGTATGGTTATCTTAATATGGGAAGCGGATTTATCCTCATAAACATTTATCCTGTCTATTTCCGTGTCGTATTCCAGCGGAATCCCGAGACTTGCCTCCACGCCATCTTCCATGCCTTCAACCACCTGTATATTGCTTTCTGAATCAAGAGACATCTTTATAGCTTCGCTGTCTTCATCGGACATGGCATCTTCCAGCAGCATATTTCCCGCAAACACCTCGTTTTGTGAGAATAAAAACAGCATGACCGGCATGCATACGAGGGTTGTAATTATTGTAAGTATTAATAAGCCGTGCTTTTTCATTTTGTGTTATATGGTTTCCTGCTTTTTTCTTGCCGGCGGCTTCGGACCGGGAAACATCAGAAATCTGGTCTGTATCATCCCATTATATATCTTACGATTCTTTGCAGCTTTCTTTCCCACGAACCGCTCCGCATCATCATAAGAGGTTATCATATAAAGTGACCATGTTTCAAGACGTTTCATCGCTTCGCCCAGATCACGGTAGATCGTCGGCAGTGTCTTCATAGTCTCTATCCTCTCACCGTAAGGCGGATTAGTGATGATGAACCCGTATTTACCATGGTGTGAGAGCCTTGCGACCTCTCTTTCCTGGAAATGTATCGTATCCAGAACCCCGGCTCTTTTTGCATTTTCCCTCGCAAATGCAAGTACCTTCGGATCTATATCATACCCTTGTATATCGCTCATCACATCAGGTCTTATGTCTGACCTCGCCTCATCAACCGCGTCATACCAAAGCTTTTTATCTATCAGATTATCCCATTTCTCCGCGGTAAAGCCCCTGTCCATACCCGGGGCGATATTTCTCGCGAGCATGGCCGCCTCTATGGCAAAGGTACCCGATCCGCAAAACGGATCAACGAGATATCTGTCCTCTCTCCATGGGGTAAGCATTATAAGCGCTGCCGCAAGATTCTCCGCTATCGGCGCTTCTCCGGCATCAGGTCTGTAGCCCCTTTTATGCAGCGAATCTCCGGTAGTATCAAGCCCGACCGTGACCTTGTCTTTATTTATAAATATCCTGAGCGGATACTCCGCGCCTGTTTCTTCAAAGTGGGAGATTCCGTACACCCCCGACATATGATCGACTATCGCTTTTTTGATTATGGACTGTATGTCTCTCGGAGAAAACAGTTTGGAATTTACAGACGAGGCCTTTTTTACCCAGAATTTTCCATCCCTTGGAATATAGTCCTCCCAGCGAACGGCTTTTATATTTTCATATAGCTCATCGAAGGTACGCGCCTCAAACTCAGCGCAGTCAATAAGCACTCTTTCCGCCGTGCGGAGATGAATATTTGCCATGACTACCGCATCCGCGTCTCCATGAAATATTACACGCCCGTCCTCTGTCCGGGAGATCTCATATCCCAGATCCTGTATCTCTCTTTTTAGCACCGCCTCAAGGCCAAAATGGCAGGGGCAGATCAGATCATACTTTTGCATCAAAGCACTTTGACCAGATCTTTCCGGACTGCGTCCATCCTTGCATCGGACAATCCGAAGTCCATCTCTTTATAGCTCCATGCGGCATGAGCTATCTGATGTTTTTCAAATACACTGTGTATAGCACTGTACCATTTGAGAGCGTCCTCCGGGGACACTACATCTATCACGCCATACTCGCCGCAGTACAGCTCCGTGCCGCATTCCTCTGCCTTTTCTATCGCCGATGAGAAAAGCTTCTCGAAGTAAGCCTCCGTAACACCGGATTCAGAAAACGGTATGCGTTTGTTCCGGTCTATCCTGTCTGTCCAGTAAGCTCCCTGATGTGTGAACTCAAGCGGATCATAGCAATGAAAATTAAAAATGATCTTATCGTCGTAAGGCTTGTCAAGATCCTTTACCGCTTCCACGCCATTATTGTCATAGCTCCCGACAAGGATAAGACTGTCTTTTGCTATTTTCCTTATCCTTGCTATGCAGGTGTTTGATATCCTGTTCCATTTATCAATGAAATCCCTGCTTGTGACCTCATTAAGAAGCTCAAATGCAATATGCTTATGATCGCTATGGTAATGCTTCGCGATCTCCTCCCACAGCAGATAAAACCGCTCCTGAAGCTTTTCATCATCAAAAAAGCCTCCTTCACCCTCGCCTTCGTCAAAGGAGTAGCCTGCCGTCTTGTGCAGATCAAGCACGACGTTCAGTCCGTTCTTCCTTGCGCATTTCACTGCGCAGTCGATGCGTGCAAACCCTTCAGCCTTATAGCTGTCGTCCTCATTCTCCAGCACGTTATAGTCTATCGGTATGCGTACATGATCCATGCCCCACGAAGCAACCGTTTCAAAGTCTTTTTCCTCTATGAAATGGTCAAGCCTGTCATTACTGTAATCGCACTGGGACAACCATCCCCCGAAATTTATCCCCTTATAAAAGCCCATTTCCTTAAGCATATATTACTTCCTCCTTTAAGGCAAAGCATACCCTATATTCCTTTGCACTTCAAGGGTTTTTACCGACGACGGATTGATTCAATATTGATAAAGGGAAAAAATATTTGTTTTTCATATTTAGCCGGATGTGGTATCATTTCCTTTGTAAGCAGCTATTCTCATATATGATTATGCCGAAAGGTGTCTAAAAATCTTTAATTCTGAAATTCCTGCTTATATCCCAAAAACTACAGGCAGGAGAAGGATGGGAAAGCTGCTGTCGCAGTTCATCTTATTCCTGCCGGATAAATCTATCTAACAGGAGGAAAAAAGATGAACGGAAAAATGATGCAAGTGAAGCCGTATGAAGAACTGGAGTTTAAGGACGACTTCATGTTCGGAAAAGTAATGCAGGATCTTAAACTGTGCAGGGATGTGGTTGAATGCCTGCTGCA
>JAFUWM010000261.1 GCA_017483425.1 Lachnospiraceae bacterium
AACTGAATAAAGGAGGACGCGGTGGAGATAGCGGACATCAACATACTGTATGACGCTTTTCGGGCTTCGATGAAAGGCAGCTCTTGGAAGCGAGAGCCGCAGAAATTTGAGCATGATTGGCTATATGAGTTGTCCTGCTTGAAACACGAATTAGAGACACAGACCTATCACACGCTGCCGGGTTCAGAATTTAAGCTGAACGAGCGGGGTAAGATACGGCATATCCACGGCGGGAGAATGAGGGATAGAGTGGTAAGACACGCACTATGCGATGTGATCCTTGCCCGGTGCTTGCAGCCATACTTGATAAACAACAACGGTGCAAGCCAAAAGGGAAAGGGCTTATCATTCCAGCGCGGGCAGTTTGAGAAAGACCTGCATAACGCCTACCTCAAACGGGGAAGCAACGACTTCTATATAGGCTTTGTCGATCTGTCAAAGTTTTACGACAACATACAGCACGACAAAGTAAAGGAGATGATATACCCCAAAATCCCACAAGATACTTGGTGGCTCATGGACGAGATATTATCCAGCATGGAAGTGGATGTATCGTATATGTCTGACGAGCAATACAAGAACTGTTTAAGCGAGAAGTTTAACAGCGTGGAGTATTACGAGACTATCCCGGATGAAGCAAAGACCGGCGAGAAGTGGATGAAAAAGTCCGTGAATATCGGCGATCAGGTGTCACAGGACATCGGCGTATTCTTTCCGCACAGGATAGACAACTACGCAAAGATCGTCCGGGGGCTAAAATTCTACGGGCGGTACATGGATGATATTTATTTCATCTGCGAGACAAGGGAGGAGGCTTTGGATATTATCGCCGGGATAACGGCGCAAGCAGAAAGCCTCGGCTTATTCGTGAACGAAAAGAAAACCCACATAGTAAAAGCGTCCGATACATTCAAGTATCTGCAAGTAAAATACAGGGTAACGGAGACGGGAAAGGTCATAAAGCGGATCAATCCCGCGTCAGTAACAAGGGAACGCCGGAAGCTGAAAGCCTACAAGAGACTGCTCGATAAGGGAGAAATGCCCTACGAGGATATTGAACAGGCTTATAAATCTTGGATGGGAGCTTATACACGGCTCATGTCAAAGCAGCAGATACGGCACATGAAAGAACTCTACAAGGAGCTATTCGGAAAGGAGCCAAGATGGAAAAAAGAGCAAAAATCACATTCGCAGACGGTAGCGAGATCGAGGCAGAAGTCAACGGCAGCAGCTTGATTGTTGACGAGAAGCCCGATTTCCCGTCCGACTTATCGAGCGTAAAGATCGAGGACGAGGACGGAGAGCGGGAGCTTGTCAATGCGCAGCTTATCGAGTGCGCTTCCGTGGATGGCCGCTACTGGTTCTCATTCGCGGAGATTTCGGCGGCAGAGCTGGAAAAGGAAAAGACCGATGCACAGATAATCTACACCGCCCTTATGACGGACACGCTTTTAGAGGAGGAGTAAAGCCATGTTTGAGAAAGTAAAGAAGTATTATGAGCGCGGATTTTACAGCAAGGCACAGGTAGCCGACTTCGTGAAGAAAGGGAAGCTGACGGCGGAGCAGTACGAGGAGATCACCGGCGAGGCTTATGATGGCTGATCTGATCCGGGAAATTGAATACGAGCTATTTGAAAGCCAGTCCGAGATCATCCGCTTACAGAGCGAAGCGATCATCGGGCTGGTGTCGCTTATAGCACAGCACAAGGACATAGACGATACAGATTTTGCGCCTATCAAGGAGAAAATAGACCTTGCGGCGCAGATACGGGCAGAACACGACTTATAAATCACAGCATCAATGCGGAAAGGAGGAACAGCATATATGAGTGAGCCGGTATCAATGGAGGTACACAATGAAGCCATGCGGAGACTGGACGCGGAGAATGACCGCCAAAACCACCGCATTGATCTGTTGGAGCAGAACATCCGGGAGATAAGCGATCTCACAAACAATGTGGGAAAACTCGCCGTATCTATGGAGAATATGGCAAAAGAACAGACAAGGCAGGGTGAGAGGCTGGAGGAGCTTGAAAAGCAGGACGGGAAGATGTGGCGCACGGTAGTTACCCATGTAGTCACTCTCATAGTCGGAGCGATCATAGCCTACGCCCTATCCCATATCGGATTGTAGGAGCGGGCTATGAAAAGGACAATGGATAAGATACTGATTGCCCTTGCCGTGTTTCTGCTGGTATTCGTGGCGGCTATGCTATGGATATACCTAAAAACAGGTGGCATCCCGGACACACTATGTACTTGCGTATTCGCGATATGCGGCGGCGAGTGCGGCGTGATGGGGTGGATAAAGACCACAAAGGAGCGTATGCGGGAACGGGAGCAGGAATTAGAGGACAGGCAGTATCAGAAAGAACAGGAGGAAAAGCAGGATGGCGGCATTGATTGACAACTGGTATCTCATTATCGCGGCGGCAGCAGTCATAGCGATAGCGGGATATGCGGTATATGTATTTATCAAGCGTCCTACCTCGGAACAGATAAAGTCTATAAAGGAATGGCTGATCTATGCGACTGTCGAAGCGGAAAAGGCATTAGGCAGCGGCACGGGTCAATTAAAGCTGCGGTATGTCTATAATATGTTTATAGATAAATTCCCGCAGCTATCATCAATCATTACCTTTTCAATGTTTTCCGGGCTTGTGGACGAGGCACTATCAGATATGAAACGGTTACTTGAAACCAACAAGGCAGTAACAGAATATACGGAGGTATAGCTATGGGAGTGATTATCGGGTCAGCAAGGATTGACGAAAGAGGCAAGGCAAGCGGCGGCACGGCTGGCGATCAGAAGCAGGGAGCAACGCCGGACTACTCCGGCGAGGTATCTATGCAGAATTTCTACGTCCATTCGCAGGGCTGGAACATCCTCCGCGCCAAGAGCGCAGACCACGCCATCAAGATAGCGGCGGCTATGATTACGGCTTGCAACAATGCGAATATCGGCTACGACCAAAACCAGCGTTTAGGCGTAGTGACAAACGGCACGGCAAGCAAGGTAAAGACGGAGTGTGATTGTTCCTCGCTCGTGCGCGAGTGTGTCAAGGAAGCAACCGGCAAGGACGCGGGGAACTTCACGACAGGCAATGAGGCAAGTATGCTGATGGCTACCGGGCTTTTCACGCAGACCGCCTACACAAGCGGCGCGACACTCTACACGGGAGACATCCTTGTTACAAAGACAAAGGGGCATACCGTTATTGTCACGGCGGGCGCGGCGCGGACGGTCAAGGACACGGCGCAGTATTACCCGGTCTATTCGGGGAATACGGTTAGTATCGTGACCGCACTTGCAGCGGTGGGGGAGAAAGACACTTCCTACACGCACCGCTCAAAGATTGCGGCGGCGAACAGTATCACGGGCTACAAGGGTACAGCGGCGCAGAATACCTCGATGCTGAACCTTTTGAAGCAGGGGCGGCTTAAAAAAGCATAACCCCTATACAACATTGGCCTTTCGGTGGCAGCGGCGGCGACTTTCCATTTACGGATTGTTGCCGCCGCTTTATTTATTTTAAGGGCAAAGTTAAAAGACGGGAGAGGAAAAGCCGATAAATAAAATACAACAGAATATCGACAAAGTGCGACAGGCGAAGCGGAACGGGAGACCGCCACCGCAAGCTGGAGGATGATTTTGAAAGGAGGAGCTTATGGCAAAAAGAGAAATTCGCACTTACAGGCACTTGACCTACACAGACAGGCTGAACATTGAGAAGTGGCTTAAAAAAGGGCTGTCAAAACAGGAGATAGCGGACAAGCTGCGGGTGAGCTTGCAGACGGTCTACCGGGAATTGAAGCGGGGAGAGTATGAAAAGCTGGACGGTGCTACTTGGGAGATGGAGACGGCATACAGCCCGGACATAGCAGAGGAAAAATACCAAAAGAATTTACGGGAGAAAGGCCCGGATTTCAAGATAGGAAGCAATCAAGAGCTTGCGGACTTCTTGGAGAAAACTATCATAGAGAAAGATTACAGCCCAGCGGCGGCACTCGCAGAAGCAAAGGCGGCGGGATATGAGGTCAACATATCCATTCCGACTTTATACAGCTATATTGAAAAAGGACTATTTGTAAACCTTACAGCAAAGCAGTTACCCCGTGGCGGGAAAAAGAAACAGCGGTACAAGACCGTGCAAAAGAAAAAAGCAAGCCGCGCACCGGCAGGGGAGAGCATAGAGAAACGCCCGGAGGATGTGAAAGAGCGTAAAGAGTTCGGACATTGGGAGGGAGACACAGTATATAGCGGAAAAGGAAAAAAGAAAAGCAAGGCGGGGCTGCTTACCATAACAGAGAGAAAGACAAGGAAAGAGATCATTATTAAGATACCGAACAGGAAAGCGGAGACAGTCGTTAAAGCCGTGGACGCATTAGAGCGGAGATGGGGAGCGGTAAACTTCCGGGAAGTATTCAAGAGCATAACCTTTGATAACGGTACGGAGTTTGCGGCGGCGGACGAGCTGGAGGCTTCCTGCATCAATAAGACAATCCCCCGGACAAAGGTATATTTTGCACACCCATATAGCAGCTTTGAGCGAGGAACAAACGAGGTACAGAATGGTATGATCCGCAGGAAGCACCCGAAAGGCACGGACTTTGAGACGGTATCTAAACAGGAGCTACAGGACACCGAGGACTGGATGAACGATTACCCACGAAAGATATTAGGGTATCAGAGCAGCAACGCGGCTTTTAACGAGGAACTGCGCAAGCTGGGAATAGCGGCGGCATAGGCTACATAATGAGACATATCATTTTCCTATCATTTATATAACATTCCCATAACAAATACTTATAGCAGAAAGGAACGGGCAGCAGGATAACTAAACAGGGAGAAACGCAGACAGGCAGCGGCTTTGAGGGCTACTGTCCTTTTATCTTGCAATCATTTATTATACAACTTGCACAAAGAACTACAAAAATTATTGTGCAACTTTTTGGAGATTTCTTAAAACTTAATGCTTGACTTTTCAGAAGCTTCACAGACGTGTAAAAGGGCTTGCATAGAAATAGCAATGCTGATATAATTCAATGGATTATGGACAGGTTTAAAAGCAAGATAGATCAGATATCACATATACGCCTTATCAGAATAATTGCCTTAGTCATTCTCG
>JAFUWM010000262.1 GCA_017483425.1 Lachnospiraceae bacterium
ACCGCGCTGGTTCCATAAGCACCTCCGATCCCGGATGGGCGCTTAATACAAATAACCTCGCAAAGCAGTCAGCAAAAGCGCAGAGTCTGGGCTATACCGGCTATATCCTGTACAATACGGCAGCTATCATGAATCCGAACGCCGCAATGGTTCAGGAGCTTGCTAATCTGCAGTAATAAAGCTCTGAAATAAAACACAAATGTTACAATCCTGCGTATATACACTGCGCCGGATTGTAACATTTTTTTGCGGCAAAGCCGATTTTTCCCTCGTAAAACCCAAACGCACCCAAGCGTGACATCTAATTTGTCATTGTCATTTAGTAACGGCAGTATTCACGCAAGGACACTGCAACATATTGATATTTTTACAGATGACAAAATGATTTAACATTTATCCAATGCAACAAACAGATTGCATATTAAGAAAATTGTATTGAAAATAATATTCCAAAGTGATATTATGATTTCCAGAAGCAGATATTTCCGTAGCGGTCTACCGCATCTTATAAGTGCAGTTCATGCAATTACAAAATCTGAAATTTCCTGCTTTTATTCCAAAACCAAAGACGAAGCAGGAAAAAGGACAGCTTGTATTTAACTTTCTCCTGCAATCAAAAAAGAAAGGAGAAAGGACTATGGATAACGCAGTCAGGGTGTTTATTAAGGAGCATGATGTGAGTGACGATAAGTATTATACTGTAGCCGGTATGAAGTTTGAGAAAGGGAGGGAGTACACACACGAGGACTATATGAAGCTGCCTGAGGATGTGCGGTTTGAGCTTATCGACGGAGTGTTTTACGAAAAGTATCCATCTGACCCGATTACCGGCATGGCGGCTCCAAACAGGAAACATCAAGAGCTGGTTTCTGAGATGGTTTACCGGATCAGAGGTCATATCGAAATCAAAGGTTCGGATTGCGAAGTATACCCTGCTCCATTTGCTGTAAGGCTTAAAGAAGATGATAAGAATACCGTAGAGCCGGATGTGTCTGTTATCTGCGATCCCTCAAAGCTTACAGACGAAGGCTGCACGGGAGTTCCTGAATGGATAATAGAAATTATATCACCGGGTAATCCGGGTCATGACTACATAAGAAAGCTAAATCTTTACTTAAATGCAGGAGTCATAGAATATTGGATCATTGATCCGATAGATAGGCTGGTGTCTGTATATGAATTCGGAAAAGGCATTACAACGCCAAAAGTATATGCATTTGACGAGGAGATACCCGCAGGAATATGTGATGATCTGAAAATCAGCCTGAGTAAATTTTAATTTCTATCTCCTATATTCTCCTGTGGGATAATCCATACTTCACTTATATATTATCCCATAAGGAAACAATGATTTATATCTTCTTGCGTTATTCATGCGGGATGTGGTATTATTCTGAAAACGCAATATTACTGATGCAGATGCGTGGGCTTTGCCCGAAAGATACTGTCAAAACCGGTTCTTTGAGAGAGGGTGGTCATCGGCTGGAAGCCGCCCTGGACTGTGGCAGGATGATATTCAAGCGCGGAGTCAGGACGGATAGCCACGTTAAGGCTTATGAGTGATAAAACGGGTGGTACCGCGAGTTTTCGCCCCGGGGTACCATCTTTTTTTGTGACAAGGGAGCCGTCAACATAAGAAAGGCTGCACATACGGAGGCCCAATGTCAGCGCTATAAAGTAGACAGGGAAGGAGACATGAAGCATGGCAATTAACAAAGCGGATCTTGATGAGATCAAGGAACGGGCACTGGAAGCTATAAAAGAAGCCGGTGCGCTTGAAGCCTTGAACGATGTAAGGGTCGCCTTTACGGGAAAGAAAGGTGAGCTTACTGAAGTATTAAAGGGGATGAAAGATGTCGCCAAAGAGGACAGACCGAAAGTCGGCGCTCTTGTTAATGAGACAAGGGACATCATTGAAGATGCCATAAACAAAGCTAAAGAAAATCTGGAAGCAACGGCTCTGGAGGCAAGGCTTGTAAATGAAACGATAGATGTGACACTTCCGGCCAAAAAGCGGAAGCTCGGGCATATGCACCCGAACGCCATAGCGCTGGATGAACTTGAGCGGATTTTTACGGGCATGGGCTATGAGGTTGTAGAGGGGCCTGAGGTTGAAAAGGACTACTATAATTTTGAAGCGCTAAATATCCCGGCTGACCATCCGGCAAAGGACGAGCAGGATACATTTTATATAAACGGAGACATGCTCCTTCGCACACAGACCTCTGGTACTCAGATACATGAGATGGAGAAAGGAAGATTACCGATTAAGATGATTTCTCCGGGCAGGGTTTTCAGGTCGGATGAAGTTGACGCTACCCATTCCCCGTCCTTCCATCAGGTTGAAGGACTTGTGATAGACGAGGAGGTTTCTCTGGCTGATCTTAAGGGTACACTTGAAACCTTTGCAAAGAAGCTCTTCGGTGAAGATACCAAGGTCAAATTCAGACCTCACCATTTCCCGTTTACCGAGCCCTCGGCGGAAATGGATGTATCCTGCTTCAAATGCGGCGGTAAGGGCTGCCGGTTCTGCAAGGGTGAAGGTTGGATCGAGATACTTGGCTGCGGCATGGTACACCCCCATGTGCTTGAGATGTGCAAGATCGATCCTCTGAAATACAAAGGCTTTGCCTTCGGGATCGGACTCGAGAGAATAGCATTGCTGAAATACGAAATAGACGACATGAGACTGTTGTACGAAAACGATCAGCGTTTTCTGGATCAGTTCTGATTGGATAGGAGGAAATAGGAGATGAAAACACCATTAAGCTGGATAAAAGACTTCGTTCCCGAGCTGAACTGTACCGATCAGGAATTTGTCGACGCAATGACGATGTCGGGTACGAAATGCGAAGGCTATGAGAGATTGGATAAAAACCTTGAAAAGATCGTTGTAGGAAAGATACTTAAGATAGAACCACATCCCGATGCGGATAAGCTTATAGTATGTCAGGTAGATGTAGGACAGGATACGATACAGATAGTTACCGGCGCTCCGAATGTACATGAGGGTGATCTGGTTCCCGTTGTGCTTGCGGGGGGTAAGGTTGCCGGAGGACACGATGGCGGTCCGCTTCCCGAGAACGGCATAGAGATAAAGGCCGGTAAGCTCAGAGGCGTGGAATCAAACGGCATGATGTGTTCCATAGAGGAGCTTGGATCTTCGAGAGATGTATTCCCGGACGCTCCCGAGGAAGGTATTTATATATTCTCACCGGAGAGCGGAGTGAAGCCCGGAGATAACGCAGTTAAAGCACTGGGGCTTGATGATACCGTATTTGATTACGAGATCACATCAAACAGGGTCGACTGCTATGCGATCATGGGTGTCGCAAGAGAGGCTGCCGCGACCTTTAACCTTAAATATAAATATCCTGAGGTTAAGGAAACAGGAAATTCAGAGCAGGCATCCGATTATATTTCTGTAGATATAGAGGATAAGGATCTCTGCACAAGGTATATCGCAAGGGTTGTGAAAAACATAAAGATAGGAGAGTCTCCCGACTGGATGAAAAAGAGGCTTCGCGCCTGCGGAATAAGGCCAATAAGCAATCTTGTCGATATCACAAACTTCGTGATGCTGGAATACGGCCAGCCCATGCACGCATTTGATCTAAGGACGGTCGCGGGTAATAAGATAGTCGTAAAGCGTGCCAAGGACGGGGACACTTTCACAACGCTTGACGGGCAGGAGAGGAAGCTTGACAGGGACGTACTAACTATCTGTGACGGTGAGAAAGCTATCGGTCTTGCCGGTATCATGGGCGGTGAGAACTCGATGATCACAGATGACGTACATGATGTGCTCTTTGAGTCCGCTACCTTTAACGGTCCGAATATCAGAAAGGCTTCACGCCGTATAGGTCTAAGGACTGATGCCTCAGGCATATTTGAAAAAGGACTTGATCCTCACAATGCCTATGACGCAATGGAAAGAGCCTGTTCTTTGGTTGAAGAGCTAGGCTGCGGCGAGGTCGTAGGGGGCAGGGTTGACGTACACGGGGAGCTTCCCGAAAAGTGCAGGATACCTTTTGAGCCGGAGAGGATAAACGAGTATCTCGGAACTGATATCAAAAAGGAAGATATGCTGCAGTATTTTGGCAGGATCGAGGCAGAGTATGATGAAGCCTCTAACGAGCTTGTGATCCCTACTTTCAGGCAGGATCTTATCGGGTTTGCTGATTCATCCGAAGAGGTCGCCAGGTTTTACGGATATGACAGGATACCCGTGACGCTTCCCAAGGATACATCGCAGATAGGCGGTATCCCTTTCAAGATCAGGGTCGAGAACCTTGCGCGTGATACGGCCTGCGCTTTCGGCTTCTCTCAGGCGTACTGCTATTCCTTTGAAAGCCCTGTAGTTTTTGACAAGCTTCGTCTTCCGGAGGATGCACCGGAGAGAAAAGCCATACAGATCTCAAATCCTTTGGGCGTTGATTTCTCTATAATGAGGACGATACCGCTTAACGGTATATTAAGCTCGCTTTCTACAAACTTTAACCGCAGGAATGAAAACGTAAGGCTCTTCGAGCTCGCTAATGTTTATATTCCAAAAACAGAGCTTCCTATCACTGATTATCCGGACGAGAGGATGCAGTTTACACTCGGAGCCTACGGGGATATTGATTTCTATGAACTCAAGGG
>JAFUWM010000263.1 GCA_017483425.1 Lachnospiraceae bacterium
ACTGCGAAAGAGACGGCAGCCAAAGCAAAGAGAACCGCAAAGACTACAGCAGCAAAGACCGCGAAGCAGGCCAAAGCGACTGCAAAGCAGGCGGAGGAAGCCGCAAAGAGCACTGCAAGGAAGGCAAAGAGCGCTGCAAGGAAGACCGCGGATAAGGCTAAGACAAAGGCGAAGGAGACCGCGAGCAAGGCTAAATCAGCAGCGAAGAGAGCGAATGCAAAGAGAACCGGAAAGAATCCGGAGGATCAGGATTAAAAAATGGCAGTTTTCATCGCGTTATTAGACGATGACCCCGCAGACAGAAAGCAGTCCGAGAGACTGCTTTCAAGGGAGCGGGATGAGCGAGTGAAAAAGGGAGAAGTCATATATTATGATTCATACGGGAGTGAGGAAGCTTTGCTCCCGTCTTTTATGAAATACGATCTTTTTCTCATAGACGTGACAGGGACGACCCGTGACGGCATGATGGTCGCGGTTGACCTTAAAAACCGTGGCGCTGAGGGGAAGATCATCCTGTATTATGACAAGATAGATTACCGCGCCAAATACGGCGATGAAGAGGGGATATCCTTTATGCAAAAGCCGCTCTGGCAAAAGGATTTTTCGAGGCTAATAGATATAGCGCGGGAAGTGCATGAGAACAAAACTCCGAGGATCGAGCTCAGAGGGGACAAAGACACGATATATGTGACCAAGGACGAGATAATATATGCTGTGGAGCAGGGATACTATGTTGCGGTTGCTTTGACAGGAAACAGGTCATTTCATGTTCTGACGGATATGGTCACTTTTTACGGGATGCTTGACCCAAAGGAATTTGCGGCGACATCCAGAACCTCGGTCATAAATATGAACCATGTGGTCTCAAGCAAGGGAACAAGCTTTAAGATGGCTGATGGCGCGGTGATAAAATTCAGTCTTTTGGATAAGAAAGCAATAACAAAAAAATACGAGGAATTCGCAAAGGATAAGAGATGATATACGCAGGGATAATCGGATCGACAGGATATGCGGGAGCTGAGATAGCAAGGCTTCTCGCGGGACATAAGGATGTGGAGATAAAGTGGCTTGTTTCAAAGAGCTTTACGGGACAGGCTTATGAAGATATATACAGGAACTTTTTTGAGATAATCGAAAAAGAATGCACGGACATAGATCTGGCGGATATGGCCAAGACGGTTGACATAATATTTACCGCGACTCCCCAGGGATATCTGCAGGGAAAGCTTACAAAGGAGATCCTTGATGATTGCAGGATTATAGACATGTCGGCTGACTACAGGATAAAGGATGTTTCTGTTTATGAAAAATGGTACGGGATGGAGCACCATTCACCGGAGCTTTTGAGCGAAGCTGTATACGGACTGACCGAGATAAACAGGGATAAGATCAAAGACACCAGACTACTTGCAAATCCCGGATGCTTTACAACCTGCTCGATACTTACGGCGTATCCGCTGATGAAAGAGCACATGATAGAAAAGGATTCCCTTGTAATAAATGCGCTTTCGGGTGTATCAGGTGCTGGCAGGGGTGCTAAGGTTGCAAATCTTTTTTGCGAGGTGAATGAGTCCGCAAAGGCCTACGGAGTGACGACACACAGACATACGCCCGAGATAGAGGAGCAGCTCGGATATGCTTATGGTGAGAATGTGACTCTGCAGTTTACCCCGCATCTTGTTCCGATGCACAGAGGAATACTAGCTACAGAGACCGCGAAGCTAAAGGGCAGTTATTCATATGATGAGATCAAGGCCGTGTACGATAAGTATTACTCCGGTGAGAAGTTTATAAGGGTGTTAAAGAAGGATATGTGTCCGGAGACAAGGTTTGTCGAAGGCAGTAATTACGTTGATGTGAATTTCAAGACAGATGAACGGACGGGAAACATCATACTCATGGGCGCCCTTGATAATCTTGAAAAAGGCGCGGCGTCACAGGCTGTGCAGAATTTCAATGTAATGTTTGGTTTCCCTGAGGATGAGGGGCTTGACATGATACCCATGGTGCCGTGATGGAGATCAGAGAGATGAGAGCGTCGGACTATGAGGCTGTAAAGGCGCTGTGGATGACGATAAAGGGCTTTGCGATCAGGAGCATTGACGATTCAAGAGAGGGAGTTCAGAAGTTTATAGCGAGAAATCCCGGACTTTCGACAATCGCGGTCGAGGACGATCATGTGGTCGGGGCGATACTCTGCGGTCATGACGGCAGGAGAGCGACGCTTTATCACGTGTGTGTGGAGGAGCCGTACAGGAAGCGGGGTATCGGGAAGGCCATGGTCGTGAGGTGCATGCAGGAGCTTCAAAAAGAAGGGATAAATAAAGTCGCGCTGATCGCTTTCACGCATAATGATGTGGGAAACGCTTTCTGGAAAGAGATAGGCTGGACGGAGAGAAAGGATCTGAATTATTACGATTTTACATTAAACACTGAGAATATAGTCAGGTTTAACGAATAGATAATTTCGCTGCCATATACAGAGTTTTATTCGTATAAAATAATAGCTTTAATAAACTATATAGCAGAGGAGGAAGATATGAAAAGAAAGAAGCTGCTGCAGATATCAGCACTGATACTTTCGGCGCTGCTGGTGCTTAATTCATTCAGTATGCCGGTAAAGGTGTTTGCGGATGAGGATTACTCAGAGGATTCCGATTCGGATGACTTTGATGACGATGATGATGACGATGGTGATCAGCCGGAGGAAGAGCCGGAAGAACCAGAAGAGCCTCAGGAAGAGCCGGAAGAACCAAGCGAGGAGCCTAAGGAAGAGCCGAAGCCGGAGCCTCAGGCTGCTGTACAGGCTGCGGTTTTTCCATCGGTTTATTTTGAAACTGACGAGGGAGACGGACTGCCTGCAGGTAAGACGATTGAAATCAGGAATCCAAACGGCTTTGACGTAACTACATCCGTAGCGGTTGTAGAGGTAAAGGATAGCGTTGACTTTCAGGTCAGCGGATTTCCGCAAAGTATGGCGGCGAACTCTTCCGTAAAAATAGATGTTATACCCGTACAAAAGGGAGGAAGCCTTGCGGCAGGTAACTATAATGCGACCCTTCAGATAACCGCGGCGTCAGGCGGACAGAGCATATCCGCTACTCAGCCGGTACAGCTCAAGGTTAATAAAAAGGCTGATGAGAAGAAAGACGAGCAGGAGGAGGAGGAAGAGGCCTCAAAACAAAAACAGAAAGAAAAAGAGGAAGAAGCTTCAAAGCAGAAGCAGCAGGAGGAAGAGGCATCGAAACAAAAACAGAAAGAACAGGAGGAAGAAGCTTCAAAGCAGAAGCAGCAGGAGGAAGAGGCTTCGAAACAGAAAGAACAAGAGGAAGCCTCAAATCAGAAGCAGCAGGAGGAAGAGGCTTCGAAACAAAAACAGAAAGAGCAAGAGGAGGAAGCTTCAAAGCAGAAAGAAGAATCTTCCAAGGCAGAAAAATATAGCATACGTGTGACTCCGGGAGATGCAACCATAATGGCTGGCGGAAATATGTCATTTACCGCGAAGGTGACTGGAAATAATAATCCGAGCCAAAGCGTGAAATGGTCGGTAAGCGGAGGAAGTAAAGGTACAAAGATAACAGGTGACGGCACACTTATTGTAGATGCGAATGAAAGTGCGACAAAGCTTCAGGTGACAGCAACTTCAACTGCTTATAAAAACGTGACCGGGAGCGTAAATGTAAAGATAACTAAGGACGGTAAAAAAGCGACAAAAACCATAACCGTAGCGGCTGATCCCCAAAAAGGCGGTAAAGTTGCCGGCGGCGGAAGCTATAAGCAGGGCGATAAGGTAACAGTGATCGCTGTAGCAAATAATGGGTATAAATTCACCGGCTGGATGAAAAACGGGACTACCAAAGTATCTACAGCCAATACCTATCATTTCAAGATGGGCAACGAGGATGAAGGATATCTGGCAAAATTTGAAAGAGTGAGCTGTACGGTAAGAGTCAGCGCAAACCATGATTCCAGAGGGAAAGTTTCAGGAGGCGGTACTGTAGAGTACGGCGGAAGTATGAAGCTTAAAGCGGAGCCAAAGGACGATAACCGTTTCAGAGGCTGGAGGGAAAATGATAAGATAATAAGCAAAGACAAAAAGCTTGAACTTACAAATATCACAACTGACAGGGATATTGAAGCCGTATTTGATAAAAAAGGATATAAGGTCACAGTTAATAAGAACTATAATGAAGGCGGTGTGATAAAAGGCGAGGGAACATATGATGATGGCGATACAGTAAGACTCAGTGTTTCAATAGCAAACGGATATCGTTTTGACGGCTGGTACCTTAACAACCAAAAGGTCAGTAACGCAATGGACTATAAGATCGAGAATATAAACCGGGATCTTAACTTCAATGCCGTGTTTATCAAGGACGGTGTAAAGACCTATACAATAACCTCCGGTGTAGCCCAGCAGGGTAAGGGCGGGGTCATATCACCGCAGGGGACAACACAAGTTGCAGCGGGAGCTTCGTTTACTTATGTGATTGCTCCCGGAAACGGATATAAGATACTGGCGGTGGCTGTAGACGGACAGCAGGTAGGTGCGGTAAACACATATACATTTACGAATGTTAATTCTGATCATACGATAGCCGTAGCGTTTGCGCCCGATGCAAATGCTGTCGTGAAGCAGACAATGCAAAAGATCATTACTACAGAGGAAGCTGCCGCTATAGCGTCTGCAAAGCTTGAAACCGGTGGAAGCATGGATGGACGTGCTTCTGTAATCAGCGAGTCATCCGGAGACTCCGGTTCATCATCTTCAAGCAGCCGGGGTGCAGCGGTATCAGCAGGTTCCGGCAAGTCTGATACAGACAGATCAGACTCCGGCGACAGCAAGAAAGCAATGGAGCCTGTGATAGAAGAAACCATATCAATAGATGATCTGGATAAAGAGGAGGACGGCAACCTCATAGGTATGGACGGAGCAGAGGATCTCACCGAGGATTCAGTAGAAGATATGACATTTGCGACCGGAATATACGCCACTCTTGGGACAACACCGGAAATGGCACGCCAGATGGTGGATTCGGGAGATGATACACTGCTTCTTAAGACCGCATATGATGACGGATATCTCAGGTTGAATATAAACAATCAGTTCTCCCGGGATGAAGGATTACAGGATCTCGATCTCAGCAGTCCGCTTGAAACAAATGCTACGATCAAAAACGTGAATGAATTTGTTAAAGGTATATTAACTGCTGATGAAAAGATGTATATGTTTGACGGGAATGAGATATCACTTAATCTTGACGTGTCACAGGCAGAACCTTCAAGTGATACCGTAAAGGCTCTTAATTCAGTAAAGGGTGTGGAGTCTGTAGGATATTTTGATATCGCGTTCATGAAGAGCGAGATGGATATGCCGGAGCTTATGAGCGAGCTTCCTGTTGAAATGGAGCTTGTGCTCAAGGTTCCCGAGGATATGAAAGAGGACAGCGGTAAGCTCTGTGTAGTTCGTGAGCATGACGGAGAAGTGGATGTGCTCGAGGATCTGGATGATGATCCTGATACGGTCACATTCCGTACAGACAGGCTGTCGGCATATTCTTTCGCATACGAGAACGGCAAGTCCGGCGTTAACTGGCTGGTCGTAGGCATAGTGTCCGCTCTGCTTGTGGCGGTGCTTGTGATAGCACTGGTATTCGCACAGAGAAGCCGCAGGGTAAAGGCGACAGCCCGCCGCAGACGCAGGGAGTCGGCTCACAGAAGGTCACAGGATTCTAAATATTATTAAAAAATAGTGCCACGTTACAGGGCTTCTTCGTATAAATATACAGAGGGAGCATGATACCGTTACGCCTGTATTTTAGGCGGTTACGGTATCAGCATCCGACCGGAGCAAGTCAGATATAAAACTGTGTTTTATAGAGGAGCAAAAGAAGGTCTGACTGCGGAATATTCCTTAGGACGCGGACGGATTTAGATTAGACAGGAGGAAATAAAATGAGCGAATGGACAGAGGATATCGTAAAGGATGGAAAAAAGGTTGAGAAGCTTTCAGATGATGCTCTTGACGGAGTGGCAGGAGGCTTTACGGAAACGAACAAAGGACTTGCGACTTTCGGGTACAACATCAAGTGCCCTAACTGCGGTGCCACGGCAGGAAGCGCTTTTGAGGCCGGAGCATGGCAGGATAAAAAGATGAACAGTGTCGAGTATCACTGCAACTGCGGATGCAAGTTTGTCTGCTACGATGGCTATGTCATCAAAAAAGACAACTGGATCAATCTCTGCAGCAAAAAGGGATATAAATATCCCTTTGCTTAAGCTCGGAAATCTCATCAGACCTGATAGAAGACCGGCCGCTGTATTGCGACCGGTTTCTTGCGTCTTTACATTCATGCAGGTATGTGATATCTTATTGTTCATCTTAAGGAAGCCTATCTCATGGATTCAGGCATTTCTGCCATAGTTTCCAAGATTTAGCTTAGTGATGTATCAGAAACAAAAAGTGATTTTCATATTCGGGCAATAAATCAGTTTCGTCACATCTGGCATCGGCATAATGATGTTTCCGGGATCACCATCCATGCGGTTGACTTCTTTAGATAAAAAATATTACGTAAGGAGGAAAAGGCATGGACGATGAAAAGAAAATCGCTTATCAGAATAAAGACATAGCTTCAAAGATAATAAGCGAAGAGTTTAAGGGAAAAACGTTTGACGTATACGGTTTCAGGCTAGGTAGGATCAAGGATATAAAGCCGACTAATCTACCTTCTATTGAGGCAAATGAACTACGACTCGACAATCTGTTTGAATTTGAGGATGGCAGTTATGCAATAGTGGATTATGAGAGTGAGTACAGGGAACGAAACAAGTGCGACTATTTGAAATACTTTGCCCGGCTTAATGAAAGGCTGTATAATGAATTAGGTCATTTTGCCACGGTAAGGCTGCTTATCATATATACAGCAGATGTAGATAAAAGCAGTACAGAACATACTCTTGATATCGGCGGGGTCAAAATGGAGATTGAGGAAGCGTTCCTTACAGATAACGATCCCGGGGCGCTGTGGGATGATCTGGTATATAAGATTGACAGAAAATATAAGCTTTCGGATGAGGATGTAATGAGGCTTATAATATATCCGCTGACCTGCAAGGGCAACAAGGCAAAGCAGGAAGCAGTCGGCAGGGCAGTTAATCTTGCAAAGCGCATCCCGGATGAAAGACGAATGGTTTTTATCCTTAAGATGATGTGGGTTTTTGCTGATAAATTCATAACAAAAAATGATGCTGACAGGATAAAGGAGGAGCTTATGATGACGAAGGTTGATATGCTATATGAGGAAGAGAAAAGAGAGGCGGTCAATAAAGCTGTAGAGGAGACTACAAAAGAGGTGACTGAAAGGGTTACGACAGAGGTTACGGCTACAGTCACAGCTTCAGTTACGGCTACAGTCACAGAAGAAGTGGCATCTACGATTGCTAAAAACCTAATCAGGAACGGATCATCAATAGAAGATGTAGTAAAAAATACAGGGCTTACGAGGGATAAGGTGGTCGTTCTTAAAAAGGATATAGAGAAAGAAAAGCTTTTATAAAAATCTTAAGATTTGACAAGACAAAATTGCTTCCGGAAAGGACATAAAGATGAAGATCATAGATGGCGGAGTTACTTCAGCAAAGGGATTTCAGGCGGCATCATGCGCTGCAGGCATCAAGTCTCAGGACAGACCTGATATAGCAATGGTTTATTCGGCAAAGCCTTGCACTGTGGCTGGAACTTTCACCAGCAATGTAGTAAAAGCAGCGCCTGTGCTCTGGGACAGAAAGATAGTAAGGGAAGACGCAGAGAAGGTTCACGCTGTTGTAGTTAATACAGGTATCGCAAATGCCGGAACGGGAAGCGAGGGTTTGAGGCTCTGCCGTGAGACTGCGCAAAAAACTGCTGAAGCTTTAGGCATAGATGAAAGGCAGGTGCTTATAGGCTCAACGGGAGTCATTGGTCCCCAGCTTAATATGCCTGCCATATTAAATGGGATTGAAAAGCTTGTACCGGGACTTTCAGAAAGCAGGGAAGCGGCCCGCCTGGCAGCCGAAGCCATAATGACAACAGACACACATCCGAAAGAGTGCGCGGTAGAATTTGATGTAGCCGGAAAAACCGTAAGGCTCGGCGGCATGGCAAAAGGATCGGGAATGATACACCCGAATATGTGTACCATGCTCGGCTATATCACGACGGATATCAGCATATCAAAGGATATGCTGCAGAAAGCATTGTCTGATGTGGTGGCCGATACTTTCAATATGATATCGGTTGATGGTGATACCTCTACTAACGATACGCTCATTGTAATGGCTAACGGTGAAGCCGAAAATACCGAGATCAGATCAGAAGACGGTGATTATGCTATTTTTAAGGAAGCCTTGTTCCATGTGACAAGAGAGCTGGCGAGGATGCTTGCCGGGGACGGCGAGGGTTCGACAAAGCTGCTTACCTGCAATGTCATTAATGCATCCGATAAAAACAAAGCGAAAATACTCGCAAAATCTGTCATTACGTCAACCCTTACAAAAGCTGCAATGTACGGGAACGACGCAAACTGGGGCCGCATACTCTGCGCGATGGGATATTCCGGAGTCCAGTTTGATCCCGAGCTTCTTGATATCTATTTTGATGCAGAAGGGTGTAAGAGGATACACATTTATCATGACGGAGAGACAGTTCCTTATTCCGAGGACGAGGCTACGGCTCTCCTGAAGCATGAGGAAGTTATAATAACCGCCGATTTGAAAGAAGGCACGGCGGAATCCACAGCCTGGGGCTGTGACCTCACCCATGAATATGTCAGCATAAATGCGGACTACAGGAGCTGAATGCCCTAATTTGAGGATAATGCCGTCTCTCTGATCCGTGAAAGCGCTTTTTTCACTGCGGGTATCTGTATGACTATCAGCGTAATGACCATCTCAGGTATTATATACGCAAAGTTATAAAGTATCGGATATACTACTGCGAGGGATTCAGGAAAGTTCTCAGGCATATAGTCCATCCAGTAGATATATCCTCCCAATGCATTCAGAAGTCCTCTGACTGCCACTCCGACAATATAACCGATCTCGACTCCGTGCTTTTTATTACAGAATAATCCTGACAGCCCAAGCGCGGTATAAGCCAGTATATAATCAAGACATGCCTGCAGCGGATCAAGGATATAAGTCCCGCCTCCCTGCAGGAAATTCATGCATCCGAAAACAAAGCCTGCCATTATACCCGTTCCGGTTCCATACCAGCTTCCTATAAGTGTTACAAAAAACATGGAGCAAAGTGTTACGCTTCCGCCCCAGGGCATTCTCCAGAGCCTTATATTTGAGAGGATAAAAGCGATTGCAAGAGAAGCGGCGCAAAACGCCAGTCTTTTTGCTGAAAACTTCTTCTTTTTATTACCGATAAATCCGATAGCGATGAGCAGAAGCGCGATAATAACTACTATTGCGAGCTCTCCGGTGTTTGTCAGCGCAAAGGATCCGTCCTCTGCTTTTTCCAGAAACAATGACATAAAAAAACCTCCTTTTTTCAGGAGGGGAGCGCGCATCAAAGATGCGTTCAATGCCTCCCTACGCCGGTATTATCCGGTTCAGGTAATGAGGGTCCTACTTACGTAAGTCTCAGCCTTGGCTCCCCTGGCAATATGATCAACGCATAAACAATAGCTCTGTTTTTTTGTCTTGTCAAATTCCGGGAATTTGTGGGGTTTTATCGTTTCCTGAATTGTGATAGAATTCATCATGAAAAAAATAAATGGTGGTAGAGCGATGAATGACGAAGAAATGAAAAAGATCCAGGAAAAGGCTTCGGTGCTTATAGAAGCCCTGCCTTATATCCGGGAGTTCAACAGAAAGATCATAGTTGTAAAATACGGTGGTTCCGCTATGTCGGACGATACCATAAAGGAAAGCGTCATAAAGGACGTGACCTTATTAAAGCTTGTCGGCTTCAAGCCGGTAATAGTGCATGGCGGCGGCAAGGAGATAAGCCGCTGGATAGAAAAGGTCGGTATGGAGCCAAGGTTTGTAAACGGGCTCAGGGTCACTGACAGTGATACCATGGAGATCGCTGAGATGGTGCTGGGTAAGGTTAATAAGGATCTTGTCACCATGATAGAGGGGCTTGGCATAAAAGGCTGCGGCATATCCGGCAAGGACGGCGGCCTGCTCAGGGTGAAAAAAAAGCTTGCGGACGGAGAGGATATCGGCTTTGTGGGTGAGATCACAAAGGTTGATACTACTGTGATAGAGCATCTTCTTGAGGATGATTTTCTTCCCGTCGTAGCGCCCATAGGCATGGATGACGACTATAATACATACAATATAAACGCTGATGATGCAGCATGCGCCGTGGCAAAAGGCCTGAAAGCGGAAAAGCTTGCTTTCCTTACAGATATCAAGGGGATATACAGGGATGTGAACGATCCCTCGACTTTC
>JAFUWM010000264.1 GCA_017483425.1 Lachnospiraceae bacterium
AGGTTATATACCTGATATCTACGGGAATTCTTTCTTTAGTAGTTGGGTCTATATACTCTGTATTTCTTGTAATGACAGATTCACTGATTGGTTCGGTATTTTCAGTCTGGTTGTCTATATCTGAAAGCAATAGGTCAATTCTTTCCTCTTCAGACATGCCAGAAAGTTTCATCCGGTAGTTCAGATATTCATTAAGTGAATTGACCAGATCAAGAGCACATAGCATCATTTTTTTCCCTAAAGAAAATGCACCCTCTGCATCAAAGTTTTCCAGCATTCCTAAATAATCTTTTCGTTCCAGAATATCATCCGGCTGAAAATAATCGTTTGCCAATAGATCCGCTGTGTCATCCGTCTGCTTTATATACATGCATAGAGCTGCAAATTCAGGAAAATCTGCATTTTCCGGATCCACTTCATAAGGGTTGAATTCTTTTTCAAAAGGAGATCCTTTTTTATCAATACCGCTTACGGTATATGTCTTTTTTTCTCCGTCAGAATTAATATAGATTTGGAAACTCTGCTCACTTGCTTTATATGAGTAAATCATCCTACCATCATCAGCCTGAGAAGCTATCAGTTCATTAATCTTGTAGCTTGCGGTTATGCATCTTGTATATGGTACCTGCGTCAATGCTTTTGTACTCTGTTGAGTCGATTCCTTTTCTGTATCGGTCTTTGCTAACAGTAATTCGTCATACTCAGATTCTCCGCTTGACAATCCGTTGTTTCCTCCCATCTGCATAGACGTATAATAAAAGCCTGCTCCACTGTACATCTCTAATCCTGCTACCGACATTTTTCTCCTCCTTTACATTTGCCACTGTTATACTATTACAAAATAATGTTACTGAAAAATATTCCCCAAATTAATCTGATCGGGTATTTTAAGGGTATTAAATTATATATCTGTCTTCAAAGAGTTGGTCTAATATGCTTTCTTCCAGCCGATCATGCACCCTTTTCCTGTGCTCGCTGCGCTTATTATCGAGCCGTTCCTCATATTTCTCTTCTGTTATCTTTTTATCCATACGTCTCTGTTCAAGCATCTTTTTATTCTGACGCATTTCCGCTCTCTTCTTAGCCAGAGCCTTTCTTCTTTCTGCCTGGGCACGGGAAGTATTATTATTCCGCCTTTGAGACGTCTCTATGTTTGAAACCGTTATCGTCTGCACGGATACCTGACCCGCTCCCGTCTCGTCTGATACAGCGCCTATAGCCATATCGACATGCTGTACCGTGCCTGCTCCCGATGATTCTCTCAAAAACAGCCCGGTGGATCTTACTACGCCATCCCTTATTCCATCATTGCCGCTCATTGTAAACTCGGTGTCCTGCGATCCGAGGTATATCGCTCCGATATCAGCCTCCTTGAGATTCATGAGGATATCTTCGCCGTTATCCCCTTTGCACCAAACCTTAAGTTTGCTGAAAATCTCATCATTTTCATCTATCCATCCGTTTCCGTCCGTATCATACTCCCTTAGGTCTGCAAAACCGTCCCCGCTCTTAGTGCCAAAGAGTTCGCTGCCGTCATTAATCACACCATCATCATTTTTATCTAATGCAAGAAATCCGGAGCCGCGTCCGAGCATCGAGATTTCATCCTCTTCCCCGTCTGCATCTATATCAAACTTAAATTTCTGATCCCTGACGCTTGAAGTATCGGTACCGATATTCACGACAAGCGGATCGCAAAGAGCATTTTGCATGGCAGGAATATGAATATTCATGTATTCCATATAGCTGCGGCTCATCATTATATCGACGTTAAAGTCAATAACTCTTCCATCATCTGTCTTAGCCTGACCATTCGCATGAAACTGAGTATTCTCATACTCTTCATATGTAACAAGCTGCTGGGTCGTACCTCCGAATGCGCCAGACCCCATAAATCTTCCCATCAGCATTGACAGAATGTTATTCTGAAATCCATTTGCCGTCGGGAATGCTGAACCTGTGCCATTCATCATGCCAATGTTCAGCTTGGAGTAGTTATTATAGAGATCAGATCCGTTCAAGCTTTCGTATCCATTTTTTCCATACGTTCCCATGCCGCTTGAATCATATCCGCCGTAGCTGATGGCGCTTTTTGTATCTTCAAAAGCAGATCTGTTTATTTCGCTTTTGGCCTTTGTCCCACTCTGATGATATGTTCTTGCCGCCGCCATTGTTACATTACTTTCAGTTATTCTCATATTCTGTTTCCCCCTTGTTGTTTTAAAAATAAAGGCATCTGCCAATGTATCTCAATCCATTGAAAACAGATGCCATCCTTAGCACTATATTATTTTATTTTCCTTACAGGTTAATGCTCATCCCCAAAAATCATAATTGGTTCGATATCTGTCGTTCATATTCCCGTCCCGGGAATAACTGCCTGTAATCGATTCCATGAGTTTATCCGCAATTTTCTTCATCTTACCTGCCTCGTCCTCATTGTCCTCTGATGACAGCTTCTCTGCTTTCTTTTCAAGTATATCCGCCGCCTGTCTGATCTTCTCGTTATTGAAGCCCGATAGCCTTCCTTTGCTGAGACTGTTCAGTGGACTGCTGCTTTTCTTGTTACTTTTTGCTGTCGCCTTAAGAAGTGTATTGTTTTCTATTCCACTGCCCCCGATACCGGGTATACCGGCTCTTAGTGATGATTCATTTAGCATCTGCGTCGTTACTCTCATTATGGTTCACCTCCTGCAGCATATTTCGGCCTGTATTGCAGGATATGAACCTCGTTTTCTTAAATGGGCCTTTTTGTGTCATTAATGGACAGGCTATTATGATCTCTCTGAAATATGCGCAACATAGCTCTTAACGAAGCCGGGATATTTATACTTTGACATCATAAGGCTTGATCCGTCCAGCAAGTTTACCTCAGTCCTGTCATAGTGCTGTACAAAATCCATATTTACGATAAAGCTCCGGTGTATCCGGTAAAAACCGTCACCTAAAAGCTTCTCCAGTTCTGCCATAGTTCCGCTGTACAATCTGCTTCCGCTGACAGTATGGATCACCTGAACCCTGCCCCTGCTTTCGGCGTACCTCACTTCTGATCGTGATACCGAGATCGTTTCCCTGCCATACTTTATCACTATGTCGTCTTTGCTGTCGGCAGCCGCCTTCAGCATTTTACTGACTGCAAAACCCGCTTCACGCAGGACAGTTTCAAATTCCCGTTTGCGTATGGGTTTCAACATAAAATGAAAAGCATGCACTGAGAACGCTTCACTCATCCTTTCCTGATAGCCGGTAACAAAAATAATGAGGGGCAGCGAATAATATCCGGTTCCCTGTTTGTATATGTTTTTTGCAGCCTCGATACCATCCATCCCGTTATCCATATCAATATCCATAACGACAACCTGTACTGTACGGGACATTGCCACTGCTTCATCCGCCCTTCCGCATTCCATAATAAGTGCATCAGGGTATATCGTCTGTATCATGCTGCTGATCTTCTTTCGTTGAATCTCCTCATCATCGCATACCACAAATGTCAAAACTGTTTCCTCCTGAAAATATAAAAGCACATGTCACGTTCCCTGTGATCATGTGCTTCCATGCTGTATTATATTTCGGCAAGGTTCCCTTTTTATATTACCTCCTATGCATGAATGGACTTTTTTCCGTCATGAATAGACGTTATGTTTTTCAGAACCATCCGAAATAATTATTTCCGAATCCTCCTCCGAAGAAATTTCCCCGCATCATATTATACAGATCCATAAGATTTGTCTGCTGCTCTCTGCGGTTATCGATTTCGGAGGTTTCAGTTTCTTCTTTTTGACTGCTGCCGCTGCTGTCGCTGCTGCCTACGACCTTGCCGTTTCTGACAATAGCAGAAAGAGGCTCCTCGCTTTTCTCTGAATTCCACCCAATTCCACTCGAATACATATTATTCAGTATTTTTGCCCAGTCAGAGCTTACATTGTTGATGTTCTGCTGATTCCCATCCGTCCCCCATCTTTTTGCTATGAGAGCACGGCTGTTATCGATAATGTTTTGATACCGCTGTCTTGTCGGGCTTGACAACGGTAATGAAGTATAAATTAAACCCATACCCTACCTCCTGTCTTATTATCATCGCAGGTATATCCCTGCTGCACCTTTAGTCAGTGGTATTATCGGGCATGCTTCTCTTCAAGTAAACCGATTATTCATAAACGGGCTATAAAATGATATGAATGGAGGTATAAGGTTTTATAACATATCAGTGTCAGGGGCGAAATACCTGTATTATCGCACTTTCGTATTCTGCGTGGTTTTTGGCTTTCAAGATCGCCCTTATGTTTCGCTGTTTTCCGGTAAATAAAGGATTCTCTTTAAGCCAACTCCAGAGCTCTTTCATTTTGTCAAGGGCATATTTTTCGGCACCCAGTTTTGCCCTGTATTCCGCGTATAGATTTTGAACAAACTCACGTATTTCCATGACTGTCAGAGGCGTTCCGCCCTTATATTCCCTTGCGAGAGCAGGATTTATTAAAAAACCGCGGCCAATCATGACTGCTTTGATCCGGGGATAGCTGTCTTCGGTTTTTCTTATATCTTCACAGGTCAGTATATCCCCGTTATAAACAACAGGGACTTTGAGTTCTTCATAAAACCTCTGGAAAGATACCATGTCTGGTTTTCCCCTGTAAAAGTCTTTTCCGAGGCGCGGATGCACGGTTATTTCTGATAGCGGATAACGGTTAAATATCCGGATCAGATCTCCTGTATTGCTTTTATCCCTGCTTCCGATACGGGTCTTTACGGATAGCTTTATTTCCGGGTGATCCCTTAAACCCATATATACCTCGTCGAAAAAACTGTCCAGCTTTTCCGGAGCAGAAAGAAATCCCGATCCCTTACCTCTTGCAACTACGTCTCGGGAAGGGCAGCCAAGATTCAGATTGATTTCATTGTATCCTTTTTCGATAAGCCATTTTGTCGTATTCAGGAAACTATCCGGGTCATTTGCGAGGATCTGGGGAATAAGCCGGGTCCGGTCATTGTTTTCCGGTGCAATATCCTCTGTTTCCCGTTTTTTGTGCTTCATTCCGGGTTTGACAGCAGAAATAAATGGCGCAAAATACCTGTCCGATCCCGGAAACATGCTGTTTATCAGGTTTCTTAATATATATCCCGATATATCTTCAAGCGGCGCAAAATATATCATAGTTCCCCTTTTGTAAAACACTGTGAGCCTGACACATCACAACATGTTGTAAGCATTCTTGCACGAAGCGCCAGTCTCACGCGCGGGAAGGCGGTACGGACTGTACGGGGTGTAGAGAAAAACGGGGGATGAGTCGCGGATACAGCTAAGGATATAGATGTAAACCATATTGGTAAATCAGGTTGACAATACAAGCTGGATTGAATAAAATATCTCCTTGTCACATTTATAACAAACGATTGGAGCAGGA
>JAFUWM010000265.1 GCA_017483425.1 Lachnospiraceae bacterium
AAAAAGCATTCTGGAAATTACCCATATATACTCCAAATACAAGGGCAAGATCAAGGCTCCTGCAGCTTGGAACCTGCTGAAGCATAGCCGCGTTTTCTCTGGCGTTTACAAGCTTAAAGAATATCCTGTCCTTTACCCATTCAAAATCCGAAAAGAGCTCGGTCTCAAAGTCAGGTCCCTTTCTGTTTTCCGAATATATTCTCAATATCTCATTGACGATATCCTCTATCCCCCTGCCGTCACAAAAGTCCGTATAAAACTCTTCCATATAGATCGTAGGAGCGATCCGGTTGTCATTTTGCTTTATCGATATCCCCTTATGCATGACCGAGTTGTTTTTCATCGCCTCATATATTGATACGGAAAACTCAGATCCGCATATATCCGCAAGCTTTGCCCTTACAAGTTCATTAAATTCATCATACTTCATCTTTCACCTCCGAAATTCAACACATAATCCTTTACGTTTGACGGCGCTGCGGTGAACGGTGCATAACTCTATACGGATTTTTTCAGGAAATCTGAAAACAAAAGAAAACGAGGCCACGCAAAGTGACCCCGTCAATGATCAAAAAGAAATAAAACAATCAGACTCTGGACAGATACTCTCCTGTCCTTGTGTCTATCTTAAGCTTGTCGCCGATGTTTACAAAGAGCGGCACCATTACCTGCGCTCCGGTCTCAACCGTAGCAGGCTTTGAAGCTCCGGTTGCCGTATCTCCCTTGAGTCCCGGCTCTGTCTCTGTCACCTCAAGCTCTACGAAAAGCGGAGGCTCAACCGAGAATACACTGCCCTTATAGGAGCATACCTTACAACTGTCATTTTCCTTGACAAACTTCATGGCATCTCCGATTATATCCTGATTGATGCCGATCTGCTCATAAGTCTCCGGATCCATAAAATTATATACATCACCGTCGTTGTAAAGATACTGCATATCTTTCCTGTCGATATGCGCCGTCTCGAATTTCTCGGTAGGACGGAATGTCTTTTCTACAACTCCCGAGTTTATGACATCCTTTAACTTGGTACGCACGAATGCGGCTCCCTTTCCGGGCTTGACGTGCTGAAACTCCATGATCTGATAGACTGTACCATCTATTTCCAAGGTCACACCATTTTTAAATTCACCAGCCGATATCATCTGAATAAATCCTCCTTGTATTCGGGCACGAGATTTCCCCGTCATGAGTAAAACTCTGATGCCGTTCGTTTTTCATGTGAGCTAAATCACATTCTCAGACATAAATGCGTTCTTCATTATAAACCAGCCGCACCCTAAACGCAAGAGTGTTTTATTCTTGCGTTTTATTCTTGTCCTTTCAGCGCATCCACCATATCCACGGTCTTTACCTTGCCCGAAAGAAGCCGGTTTACGGTAAGAGACAGCGCGAACGTGCCGATTATGGTGTATAGAAATGATGACGGTTTATATGTCGCGATATAATCCATTGATTCCGGCATGGATGAAAAAATAGCCGATATCAGCGCCATCCCGCAGGGGATACCGAGTACTATGCCTATGACCGTAAGCCATATGTTCTGATCCTGAAGTATCGTCCTTATCTTTCCGGTCGTAAAGCCCAGCACCTTGAGCGTTGACATCTCCCTGTGTTTTTCAACGAGGGATAATACCCCCAGATTATAAAGGACTACTACCCCTAATACGGAAGCCGCTATTATAAGCATATATACCATCATATACATCATCTCTTTCATAGCATCAAAGGCTTCCATCATATCATCCCTGCTCTGTACGCCGGTTATATTATCATCATCCGCAAGGTCGGCCTTCGCGTTCACGTTTGTATATATCGTATCCGGTATGAAATCCTGCTCCATATCCTTAAAGACATCTTTTGTCATTGTTATCCCCTGTGTCGTGGGATTTCTGTATATCCCCGCCACATGGCTTAAATGCCATTTATCATCTCCTATCAGATGCCACCTGAAAAGATCTCCCTCCTGCACCCCCAGAGAATCCGCCATTTTGTATGACATGGATATTCCCTGTTCGTTCAGATGTACCTGCTTCATGTCCCTGTCTTCAAAATGCAGATAGTTTCCGGTATCATAAACCGTGATCCCACCCGATTTCCTGATGCCTCTGGCCTCAAATTCCGCGCCCGCATTCTCTATCATCTGTCCGTTGTATTTTTTCGCGTATTCCTCGG
This sequence comes from Lachnospiraceae bacterium, assembly GCA_017483425.1. GTDB lineage: Bacteria > Bacillota > Clostridia > Lachnospirales > Lachnospiraceae > NK4A144. Next base: position 2,176 of record JAFUWM010000265.1, read on the forward strand.
TAACAGAATAAGGCACATCTTTCTCCATCACTATCTGATAGCTTGAAGTATTCAGCTCCCCGTATAGCCATGTGGTGATGAAGTTCATCGTGTCCATACAGGCAAACGCCCCGAATAAGAGCATTGAACATCCGAGTATCCCGAATACTCCCATAGCGGATCTCACTTTGTTTCTCATTATATCCCTGATATTCCACTGGGTCGCAAAATCAAGCTTCTGCCACAGCCTGCTTTTTTCAATAAAGGAATGCTTTAAGTTTTTCGGTGATGCGGGTCGGAGCGTCTCAGCAGGTGCCGGGGCAAGCTCCTTCCTGCAGGCAAGATAACTGACCGCAGTAGATACCGCGACCGCCACCAGAATACTCGCGAAAGACTTTGCAGAAAACGCCTTTGCCATGCCGGGAACAAGATAGGCGTCCTTCTGCATGCTTATGATAAGCTCCGCTATCGTATGATATCCGAGTATAGCGCCCGCTATGCCGCCCGTAAGGCTTATAAAGAAATTATAGGACGCGTAGTGCCTTATTATCGTGCGTTTGGTAAAGCCCAGAGCCTTTAACGTGCCTATCTGTATCCGCTGCCTTGAAGTCATGCGCGTCATCGTCGTTATTATCCCGAGTATCGCTATAAGGAGAAATACGGCAGGAAACATATAGGTCATTGACTGATGCTGCTCTATCTCAGCATGAAAGGTCTGATAGCTCAGATTGGAATTCTTATCGGTCGTAACTATCTGGTCAGAATCAAGAGCCGTGCTTATCATGTTTCCAAGTCGTTTGCAGATATCCTTTTCTTTATCGTCAAGGCCTCCCGTATTATCTACGCCATCCGCGTCCGCGACGATAAGATTGTAGTACATCTCATCCCGCAGGGGATATTCAGAGGCATCCATGAAGCACATGCCGTAATTTCCGTAATCGGGCATTATTGACGCGGCATCAGGCAGGAAATAAACATACTCGGGATTGTATATAGTCCCTCTTATCTCCTCATCAAACTCCGTTCCGTCAACCTTCAGCCTGATCATGTCGCCTGTATTAAGCCTCTGTTTCTCAGCCAGCATACAGTCTATCCATACTCCGTGTTCCCCGGGAGAATACGGCTCACCGCTCACTATCCGCATACGGGAGATCTCGTTTGAATCAATAAAATTCATCTGCATGTCAAGCTCGTCACCAAGCTCCAGCTTGCCGTCAGTCTGCAGTCTCTTTTCCGCGTTCAGTATGCCTGAGACCGATTTGATCTTTTTAAGGTCGTCCTCCTTAAACTTCCTTCCCTGTATCCACAGATCCGCAAGATCAGTCATCTCATAGTATTCGGACTCGTACTTCGCCATACCCGATACTTCGCTGTCAAGCCCTACAAATACATATATTCCAAGAAGAGACATGAGAAATATAGAAAGAAACTGTACTTTGCTCTGAAGAAGATCCCGCCACATCTTGCGAAGAAGCATTACCAGTTTACCTCCTCCGCGTCCTTTGGTTTTTCGTTTGTCTCAGTTGACTGTATGGTACCGTTTTTGACCCTGATGACACGGTCGGCGATATCCGCAAAAAAGCTGTTGTGTGTGACCATCACTACCGTATGCCCGTTATCCCTGCTCTCTTTTTGCAGAAGCTTCAGCACTTCCTTTCCCGTACCTGTATCAAGCGCGCCGGTTGGTTCATCACAGAGAAGAAGCCTTGGGTTCTTTGCGAGCGCCCTCGCTATTGATGTCCGCTGCTGCTCGCCTCCGGACATCTGCGAGGGGAACTGATGCATATGCTCTGAAAGTCCGACCGCCGCAAGAGCCTCGGCAGGGTCCAGCACCTCTTCCCCGGAAGCCTCCTGTTCCCAGACGCTGCCTCGTTTCACGTTGCGCCTCACATCCCTCATGAGCGCCACATTTTCATAGGCTGTAAGAGTAGGTATCAGATTATAAAACTGAAATACGACACCCACGTTCCACGCGCGGTATGCCGTAAGCTCATCATCCTTAAATCCGGCTATGTCATGTCCGTTAAATATGATCTCCCCGCCCGTAGGCGAATCCATGCCCCCGAGGAGGTTTAAAAGCGTACTCTTGCCCGCGCCGGAGGGACCTAAGATCACAACCATCTCTCCCTCATATATCTCAAGATCCACGTCTTTCAAGGCATAGAACGTATTCTCACCGAGCATGTACCTGCGCTCTACACCGCGAAATTCAATGAACGGTTCCAACTGCCTTCTCCCCCACCTGACTGTCGGTTATCGAGTCAGTTATGACCGCATCGCCTTCCTTAAGTCCGTCCTTTATCTCTACAAACTCCGATGTCTTAATGCCCGCCGTCACGTATTTTTTAACGATTATTCCATCCTCTATGACATAGCAGTAATCACCCCCGTCATCGGAATAAAAACCGCTGTAGGGTATCAGCAGCACATCCTCCTGCTCATCAGTATATATAGTGACATCCGCTTCGAGTCCCAATATCAGATTTTCGTCGACCTCATCAATATGAACCTCCACCGCTACCTTGGTCTTGTCCGAATCCTCTGAAGTCGCCACGTGGTTTATCCTTGAAACCTCACCGGTATATGTCATGCCGGATATCTCTATCTCGGCTCTCTGCCCCGTCTTTATCTGACCGATATCATACTTTGATATCATGACCGTGACCTTTAAGTCATCACTTCCCACTATCTTAAAAAGCGGAGTTCCCTCTGAAACCACATTTCCGGATTTCACATTGCATTCGGTCACAACACCGCCAAACTCCGCATCGACTCCCGACTCCGCCTTGGAGAGTTCATATATCGCAGCCTCCTCTTTGCTTTTTGCAAGATCCGTCTGCTTCTCAAGCGCCTCCTTCTGACTCTCGTTTAATATCGCCGTCTCATAATTATTCCTCTGTGTCCTGCTCTGGGTCCAGTTCCATGTGATATCATCCATCCAGTTTTTAGTGTCGTTTGCCTTCTCATATTCTTCAGGTGTTAATTCCGTTGGAGGAAGAGAAGCAAGCTGCTCTCTAAGTCCCGCGATATCTTCATTAAGCTCTGCAATATCCTCGTTTAACTCATCATAATCATGCTTATAGTCCTCGTCGTCCTCATCAAGCTCTGCCTGCTCCCTTTGCTTTTCGGCAATCTCTTTGTTTTTGTCCGCTATGCTTATGTTTATGCTGTCTGAAGTCCGACTTGTATTCCAGTTATCAGAATACTGTCCCTCGTCGATACTGTTACAGTACTCCCTCTCCAAAGCGTAAAGCACGGCATATGCTTCATCTTCCGCAACGGCCTTGCTGAACTTCGCCGAATATTCATTGCTTCTGTCGATCTGTCCCTTTACATTCTCTTCACTCTGTTCGCGCGATATGCCGGCCTCGGACACGCTTCGCTCAAAATCCTCCGTATCGTAGATCAGGAGCTTATCACCGGCTGAGACGACATCCCCGACCTTCATATCTACCCATTTGACCGGCGCCGACACCCTTGCGAAGTATGTATATTCATGTTCACCTTCTATGTCGCCACTTTCTTCTATGGAGCCCGCAATACTTCCCCTTGCAGCGTATGAAACCTCGTGTTCCTTCCCTCCGCCTATCCCAAACGCAGAAAGAAGGCCTGCCCCCGCTATGATCACGGCTGCAGCCCCCAACGCTGATATTAGTTTATGCTTACTCATTCTGACGGAACCTCCCGGATTCCCCTGTCTTTATTATATGATTAGGATTAGTAATAACTAACCCGATACCTAAACTTAGCACAATATAACCAGTATTTCAAGCCTTTGTTTTATTAATTCAGAGCAATCGTTTAATACTCCGTAATGCCATGACGGGATATAATCAATAAAACGATAACCTTTGTCTTATTTTCTCTGAGATACTATGAATTCCATTGCTTCAAGATAACCCTCCAGACCGTGCCCCACTATCTGCTTATCACAGGCAGGCGCGGTAACGGATTTTTTTCTGAATTCATCTCTTGAATTGATATCGGATATATGTACTTCCACCATCGGGATAGTATCATAGGAGCCAAGCGCGTCATACAGGGCATATGAATAATGCGTCAGGGCTCCCGGATTTATAACTATGCCTCCGGTACCGTCCGAGTAAGCCTGCTGGATACGGTCGATAAGATCGCCTTCATGGTTACTCTGATAACATTCAACCTCCGCATTAAGCTCCATAGCCTTATCACGGATCATCCCCACCAGATGGTCGTAGTCCTCGTTTCCATATACTTTTCTGTCTCTGATCCCGAGAAAATTTAAATTAGGACCGTTTATGACAAGTATCTTCATCAGTTCAGACTTCCTCCATTATCCTACAGCAGATCTCCTCAATGCTCTCATCCTGTATATCTATCACGATATCCGCAAGCTCCATGTATCTTTTTTCCCGTTCGCCAAGGAGCTTTTTTACCCTGTGCGCAAGATCGCCTCCTTTAAGCATGGGGCGCTCTTCGGTTCCGGATTCAAGTCTCCTAATGAGCGTTGATGCATCCGCCCATAGATATATAACCCTGCCGAGTGCCTTTATGATACTTTGGTTTGCGTCTCTTACCGGTGTACCGCCCCCCAGGGATATGACCGCTTCGTCATCCGTAAGCAAAAGCCCCTGCAGCACTGCGGTTTCCATCTGCCTGAAAGCTTCCTCACCCGATTCCTCAAAAATATCCGCTATCCTGCAGTCCTGCTTTGCTTCTATCAAGGCATCGGTATCAATGAAAGAAAGCCCAAGTCTTTTTGCAAGCTCCTTTCCCACGGCGGATTTTCCGGAACCCATGAAGCCTTCAAGAATCAAGCTCACGGTACAATTCCTCTGCTGTTTCCTCCGGTACTTCTTTTTTCATGAAAAACTCATATGAAGATACCGCCTGATAGACAAGCATCTTTAATCCGTTGTATGCTCTTCCTCCATGGGCTTTGACCTTTTTCATAAACGCTGTCTCCTTGGGCTTATATATAAGGTCTACTGCAGCTTCTATAAGGTCGTAAAAGCCCTCATCCTCTATCACGCACGCTCCGTCGTCGGGTGAAAGGCCTACGGAGGTACACTGGATGCAGATATACTTACCCTCAGGTATTTCCTTCCAGTCATTAAATCCCATGATCGTTGTATTTGCTTCCCTGCCGAAGATACTCTCCGCTTTTTCAATGCTGCGGTTTAATATATAAACATGGCTCGCTCCGAGTCTTTTCAGGGCATACATTACCGCCTTTGCAGCCCCTCCCGCGCCGAGCACTATGACATTTTTCCCGTTC
>JAFUWM010000266.1 GCA_017483425.1 Lachnospiraceae bacterium
AAATGAGCTATATCATCTCCGGATTCTATTACATCCAAACCACCATGATGCTCCGCTATGGCTTCCAGATGCTCGTATGTCTTATCTCCCAGAGAAAACAACGAGCCTCTTCCCTCTTGGGTTCTCGTCAGACATATGTAAATATCCTTACACTGTGTCAGCAATGCTTCGATAAATGTGTACTGTACAGGGGTAAATCCGGTAAAAGAATCAAATATAAGCGTGGAATCCTTTAGAAAAGTGGCATTATGCGCTTCTGCCGATGCCTTTACAAGAAGCTCCTCCCTTGTCATGAATTCACTTCCCATATATTCCTTGAAACGCCTGTATATCAGCGCCACATCCTGAAGCTTTCTCGAAAGATAAGGTGACCTCTTCCCGGCGTTTTCCGCGATTTCCGGTATATCCTCATATGAGATCCCGTACTGCATGAACTCAGAGATCACGGAACGTATCTCGGCCACATAACCACTCTTTCTCAGCTCTCCCCCTAGTACAGTCAGTTCCTCATTCATAGCATCCGCTATGTGTCGGATTATGAGATTCTTCCCCGAGTCATCTATAAGCTCTGATGCCTCTCCTCCCACAACCTCGAATATCCTGTGTGCAAGCCGGTTGAAGCTGAGGATATCAATGTTTAATATGCCCTTATCAGGACTCATATCTATGATGTCTTTTTGCGCGGAAATAGAGGCCTGCTCGGGTATCACAAGGATATAATTCCTGTCCTTATGCTCCTCTGCCCCCTTAAGCAGCAGCTCATATGCTTTTGTGGTCTTCCCGCTTCCCGCGGCTCCCTCTATAACGTGCAGCATGGTAAAAATTATACCATACTCCCACCATTTATGCGAAAAATCAACACTTTTCATTCATCTTGACACAATACTTCTTTAGAAGTATAATATATAAAAATACGTCTAAGGAAGTATAGTATATTGTATTTATAGCCATGAAGATATATCACGGATCAAAAAAAATCGTCACAATGCCGATTTGCGATCATAAAAGCGTATCAAAGGACTTCGGACCGGGCTTCTACGCCACAGGCAGTGAAGAGCTTGCCAGAGAGTGGGCTTCACAGGATGATAATGGGGGATTAATAAATATCTATGAGCTGGAAACTGATGGCCTTGATATCATAGATCTTATAAGCGATAAGTATTCCGTCCTTAACTGGCTTGCCCTCGTTTTGTCTGAGAGAAAACTCGTATTTTATTCAAAAGCGGAAAAGATGAACTCGGACAGCATTATCCGCCGCTATCTCCCGGATGTATCAGGCGCGGACATAATAAAGGGCTACAGGACAGATGATGCCTTTTTAGTATTCTGCAAGGCATTTATCGAAGAAAAGATTGATAAAGAGCAGCTCATACGTCTGATAGACAAGGCAGATCTGGGCGAGGAACTCGTGATCCGTACTGAAAAAACCATGAAGAATCTGACATACCTCGGATTTGAAACCGTAGACGGCAGTTTATACTATCCCAAAAGGCTCGCAAAAGAAATCAGAGCCATGGAACTTCTGAGAGAACAAACAGACAAGCATAAAAAAACATCCGGAAAAGACAGCCTTACGCATCCCTATCCCGAATTATATCTTACATACTCCATGAAGCTTCTGGGAGAGCTTACAGGATGTGCCGCCTCCTGTATGTCAAGCTTTCCGGAAATGACTCCTGACCGCTTCCTGCAGTGCTTCATCATAAGCGGTTACGCCTCCTGCATCGAATCCGGCGATCCCCGGGTCATACTCGGTCTTACAGGCTCCGAGCTCTATATCAAGGTTTTGTCCGACTGCGGCATGGGATCAGATGATCTTCTTAAGGAAGCACCGGAGTCTGATGAATCCGATATCGCCTGCTGGTGCGGGGAAATGCTTGCTTTCTATCAGTGGTACAGGAATATCTCTTTTTCGGATCTGGTCAATTCTCTTTCCTATGGCAGATTATTCGCCCTGTACCCGGAGCTTCACCTGATACCAAAGGAGGAAGCAGCTGTTATTATTGATCAAAAGCTTGGCAACAGACGTTCCGCCTCCACCAGACTCCAAGCTCACAGAAAACGCCTCGGCCTCTCCCAGAGGGAGCTTGCCGAAGCGTCGGGTGTAAACCTGAGAACCCTGCAGCAGTACGAGGTCGGAGACAAGGATATAGGCCGCGCCGCGGCGGAAAAAGTCATTTCCCTGTCACGTATCCTTCACTGCAGACCCGATCATCTGCTGGAGTAATCATTTAAACCTATTCATAAAATCAGCGAATGGCCCCACTGCATCCTGCAGATCCGTTATCGCGCTGTTTAAGCCCTCAAAATCAATGCTGTTCATCTTCTCTACCGCGGCTGTAAGCGACTCAGAATTGTCAGTAAGCATGGAATTCATATTATCCGAGGTCTTGGTTATAGAGTCACTCATCTTGTTGATATTCTCTATGGCATCATCCGCTCCTTTAAGCGTCTCTCCTGCCGATACGACGGCAGTATTTACATTGGACAGCGTCTCTACTACCTTCGGGATTACGATTATCGCCGCAACAAGGAATACAACAAACAGCCCCATCATAAAGAATGCTGCCCTCTTGGCATATTTTACTTCGTTCTTGTCTGCTTCGAGTATCTGCCTTAAAAGCTCCTCCATTCCCTCTTCGTTCTTAACTTCCATCTTCTCTTCCATTTTTTGTTTCCCTCCTATTTTTTTATTACCCTGAACTTTGGTCCGTCAGGCTTTACATAGCCATCATCTTCGTCTTCGTCATCATCCTCTTCTTCGCCCTCTTCTTCATCCTCATCTTCTTCCCCTGTCAGGAAGTTTGAAATGGACGATAAGAAGCTCCTGCGTTCTTCATCATCTTCCTCCTCGTCCTCCTCATCATATTCATCATCATAATACTCAAAATCATCTTCATCGTCATCGTCGTATTCATCAGCGTCATAATTCCCGGATGCAATACGGCTTATTATTCTCATATTTCTCGTGTGGATGATCACCTTTATCACAAGGCAAAGCATGCATGCGCCTAT
>JAFUWM010000022.1 GCA_017483425.1 Lachnospiraceae bacterium
AGCCGTATACATCGGTAAGGATCCCGGTGCTTTGTATCCTGTCCTGTATACTGTCTGATGTGATGAAGTAATCTATGCGCCACCCGGCGTTGTTTTCCCTCGCGTGAAATCTGTATGACCACCAGGAATATACGCCCGTCTGGTCAGGATGCAGATATCTGTATGAATCCGTAAAGCCCGACTCTAAAAGCTCAGTCATCTTCTGTCGCTCCTCATCAGTAAAGCCGGCGTTGTGATGGTTTGATGAGGGATTTTTCAGATCGATCTCCTCATGAGCCGCATTCAGGTCACCGCAGTATATGACAGGCTTATCCTTATTAAGCCGGAGCAGATACTCCCGCATGGCATCCTCCCATACCATCCTGTATGACAGCCGGGAAAGATCCTGTTTTGAATTCGGAGTATAGCAGACTACAAAATAATGATCATCATATTCCGCCGTGATGACCCTGCCTTCGTGGTCGTGCTCTTCGATTCCCAGACCGAAAGTTACATTTAAGGGTTCAGCCTTCGTAAAGAGCGCCGTGCCGGAGTAGCCCTTTCTCTCGGCATAGTTCCAGTACAGATGATATCCGGGGAGGTCAAAGTCCTTAAGCTGACCTTCCGACAGTTTGATCTCCTGCAGACCTATTGCATCTGCCCCGCATCCTTTCGCAAAATCCAGAAATCCCTTATCTATGCAGGCTCTTAATCCGTTAACATTCCACGATATGTACTTCATTACTTAATCTCCTCTATCCTGTTAAAGACCTCTTCCCGGATCTTTATGTTTTTGTCCAAAGCTGCTTCTCTCGATTCGGCTTTGGAATAAAAATAAAACTTTATCTTTGGCTCCGTGCCGGAAGGCCTTACCGCAAACCATGAGCCGTCCTCCAGGAAGAATCTGAGCACATTTGAAGCCGGGATATCCTCATAGCCGTCTTTATAATCTATGACCTTTTGAACCTTAAGCCCTGCCACTTCCGTGGGAAGCTCAGCTCTAGTTTCAGCCATCATGCGTCCGATCCGTTCCGCGCCTTCTATTCCCTCTAATATGATATTCGGTTCATCCTCCGCAAAATATCCGTACTTCTCGTATATCTCATTCAGGACATCAAGCAGCGTTTTACCCTGCTTTTTATAATATGCGGCAGCCTCGGCCACAAGCATTCCCGCCGATATCCCGTCCTTGTCCCTTATATTCACCGACGCGGCATAGCCCACCGACTCCTCGTAACCAAAGAGATACTGCAGATCGTTCTCCTCAATGAAAGGTATCCTGCCGCAGATATTCTTGAATCCGGTAAGCGACTCGTACATCTTTACGCCATAGCTCTCCGCTATTATCGAACTCAGAGAGCTTGTCACTATGGATTTCACCATAGCGCCGTTTGACGGTAGATTTCCCGCGCTCTTTCTTCCTTCCAATATGTAATTGACGAGAATATATCCTGTCTGATTCCCGTTCAGCGGGAGATAATTGCCGTCAGGCTTCGCTATCTCTATCGCGAATCTGTCCGAATCCGGATCTGTCGCCATCAAAAGCTCTGCTCCGACTTTCCTTCCGAGCTTTTCCGCAAGTGCAAAAGCCTTGGTATCCTCAGGATTAGGATAGCCTACCGTCGTGAAGTCCGGATCCGGCATTGCCTGTTCCTTTACCTCATGCCAGTTAGTATATCCCATATCCGCAAGCATCGTTGTAAACGGGACATGCCCCGCGCCGTTTAAGGGCGTATATACTATAGGAATTGAGAGATCCAGCTCTTCTCCCCTGTGTATGGAAAGTGACTCTATCTCGTCAAGATATTTCCTGTCCCATTCGTGAGGGAGCACCGTGATCAGTCCATCGCTTACCGCGAGATCATATTCTGCGGTTTTGATCCCGTGAAACATATCGACCGCCTGTATCTTCTCCGTCATCTTATCCGCTATATCCGTCCCGACCTGACACCCGTCGGACCAATATGCCTTATATCCGTTATAGTCCTTGGGATTATGGGACGCGGTTATATTAATGCCTGATGTGGTTCCTAACTGCCTTATCACATACGCAAGCTGCGGAGTTGGCCTCAGATCGTCAAAAATATATGCCCTGATGCCGTTTGCCGCAAAGATACAGGCCGCTAGTTCCGAAAATTCCTTAGAGAAATGTCTCGGATCATGCGCTATGACAACACCTTTATCACATGCCTCTTCGCCTTCTTCTGCTATGAGATCGGCTATGCCCTGGGTTGCACGGCCTACAGTCAGACGGTTCATCCGGTTTGTTCCGACTCCGATCTTACCTCTGAGACCCGCCGTGCCGAAGCTCATATCCTTGTAAAACCTGTCCTCTATATCCGCCGGATCATCTCCTATTTCAAGCAGCTCTTCATATAAAGGATCCGCTTCATCAAGTTCTGTCAGCCATTTTCTGTATTCATCCATGTATCCCATAGCACTACCCCCTATCATTCTTCCTGTAATGCGGAGAAAGAATATGTTTCGTTTTCTTTACTGTCATCAAGCGTTATCGTAAATGTCCTTGTCTCGTATCCGTCTTTTCTCAGAGTGATCACATGCGTTCCGCTTATCTTTACAAAGGAGCATGGCACTATCCCCTTATATATCCCGTCGAAGTATACTTCGGCAGTTTCAGGCGCATCTATATATATACGGCTCCCGTAAATTATCGAAGATTCATATTCCTCATCTGCAGATGATGACGAGGTACCGGAAGCTGAACTCGTCGAGCTGCTTGTGGAAGAGCCGGTGGTTTTACTGCTCGAGGTCGTACTGCCGGGTGTAGTTATGCCGCTTCCCCAGACTGACGTGGACGAGCTGCTTCCTGCAAGGTTTGTGGGCAGATTGTTTGCCGAGGTCGATGCCGGTGCCGCTGTCGTGGGTGAGGACTTATTTTCTGATGCTGACGATGACTCAGCTTCTGTAAGCTCTATTTCAATATTTGCAACCTCCGCTCCTACAGCTATCCTTTCTTTTATAGCCGCATAGCCTTCGGCAGTCACCTCAAGCTGATATATTCCGTATTCAAGCTCCACAGGGTTCAGGTGGTCAACTTTCTCTCCGTTTATCTTAACTACAGGATCCGCTGACAAAGGCCGTATCGAGAATATGATCTCGCCTGTCTTTATAAGATCTCCCTTCAAGTCAGAAACATCCACCGTTGCTTCCTTTCCGCGGTCTATCCTTACATGCTTCGTACCACCCTGTCCTTTATATGTCACTATAAGGTCGTATTCACCCTCCGGCACGTCAAGGATCATATCGTCCGATACCGGCTTAAACATGCCCGCTATCTGCACCCATCCGCCTGTAAAGAACTCCGCTCCTTTGATCCTCAGATGACCGTAGCCTGACATTATCTTTATGCTGTACAGTTCATGATCGATCCCTCTGAGCAGCAGCACGTCGTTTTCTGAAATGTCAGTAATTTTGATCTTTTTATCTTCCTTTATTACCAGAGTGTTTTCCGTTATATGAAGGTTTGTGCCGTCATCCAGACTGAACACTCCCCTGTTCGGATTGATCTCAAACCCGGTCACGTCCCGCCTTACAAATGCATCAGGATCCTGCTGCATGGATTTAAGGGTCCTGGAATGTACGGAAACATCTACATCGACTATCATGCCCGTTTCAAAAAGCTCCGGCACGGACACTTTTCCGTAGTTATCTTCAAACGTGGTGAGATTATTTATGGATACGGTGTAGGATCTGCCGTTATCCACGGACATGAGCTTCACATCGCCCAGCTTTTCCTCATATTCTAAAAAGACCGCTGTATCCTGTGCTTCAAGCTCAGAAAACTCCAGCTTATCCGCCGTCGTCTCTGATACAGTCTGCTGGGGAACCCCCGCATTTCCGCTGCCGCATGACACGAAAAGAAAAGCGCTGCAGATAACGACCGCCGCTGTCAGATAGCGGTTTATATTTTTGACAGTAAATACTCTTTTGTATTGCATTTCGGATCTTCCAATACAAGCTCCAGCAGTTCCTTTAACTTCTCTCCAAGCTCCGGCCCCGGATCATAGCCATGCTCGATAAGGTCTCCACCCGTAACGGCAAGCTCCTTCAAGGTAACCGCGTCACCTTCCTCCACTATTTTGGCATAGAGACGCATTATTTCTTTTTCATAATCAAGCTTTTCCTGTCTTTTATACATTGACTGAGCCAGAGTGTCCGCTATCCTTATGGGGAATAAAAGCTTATACACATCCGGTCCGATCTTATTCATAGCCCTGCGCACGTTTTTGTCCGTGGCCTCCGGGCGGTAGTCATGCCATCTTACAAGCACCGATACGGTGTTTATCGTATCATTGTCGAGCTTGAGCCTTTTCATTATATCCTTTGATATCCTCTCGGAGATGACGGCATGTCCTTTGAAATGCCTCCTGCCGTCCTCATCCTCAGTCATAGCCTCCGGCTTTCCGAAGTCATGGAACAGCAGCGCATAGCGGATATACTTAAGTGTATCGGGTTCAAATTCTACTCCGGAGAACTCCGCATTTACCATAAGCGCCCTTACGGTATGCTCCCCGACATTGTACAGATGGTGCTTGTTTTTCTGGTCTGTTTCCATGCATATATCAAACTCCGGCATAATTACGGAGGTGATGCCTGCCCTGTACATATCAAGGATCACATCGGGATGGGGCGAGCACAGAAGCTTTGTAAGCTCTGTCTGTATACGCTCCGCCGATATCTTTTTAAGGTTATCCCGAAGCCTCACCGCTGCCGCCTCGGTCTCCGTATCTATACCGAATCCAAGCTGTGCCGCGAATCTGTAGGCTCTGAGTATCCTCAGCGCGTCCTCGGAAAATCTCTCATAAGGATCCCCTACGGCTCTGATAATACGTTTCCTCAGATCGTCCTCTCCGCCATATTCATCCACAAGACCCGTGTCTTCATTATATGCCATCGCGTTTATCGTAAAATCACGGCGTTCCAGGTCTTCTCTCAGGTTTTCGGTAAAAGTGACATCCTTCGGATGCCTTGCGTCCTCATACTCACCATCTATCCGGTAGGTCGTAACCTCATAACCCTTATATTCATGGTTTTCGTCATTCATCATGACCGTGACCGTACCATGCTTTATCCCGGTATCTATCGTCCTGCGGAACAGCTTTTTGACCTGAAGCGGTTTCGCGTTTGTGGTCACATCCCAGTCCGCCGGTTCTCTCTTAAGCAAAACATCACGGACGCAGCCCCCGACGGCAAATGCCTCGAAGCCTGCGCCCTGCAGCGTTTCTATTATATATTTTACATTTTTCGGTAAATTAATAAGCTTTCCCCCAGATAACCAAATGCTTTGCCGGCTTCCCGCAGCAGATACACTTGTCAGATATCGGCTCACTTCCCTCAAACGGCATACATCTTGACGTCGCAGTCGTATCAGCCTTTATGATATCCTCGCACTCCTGCTCTCCGCACCACATGGCGCGTACAAAGCCGGGCTTCTCATCCAGAATTTTCTTAAATTCTTCATAGTCCGTTGCCTCGTAAATTGAGCTGTCAAGATGCTTCTTCGCTCTTTCGTACATATCGTTTTGGATGGTTTCAAGAAGCTTCGGCACAAAGCTTTTTACCTCATCCAGCTTGACCGTCTGTTTCTCATGCGTATCCCTGCGGACTACGACGCATTCGCCGTTTTCGATATCCCTCGGACCGATCTCTATACGTAAGGGGAAGCCTCTCATCTCCTGCTCGGCAAACTTAAAGCCCGGAGATCTGTCGGAATCATCAATCTTTACCCTGATCCCAGCAAGGCTTTCCTCTGCCACCCTGCTGCATACATCCAACACTCCCTCTTTCCGCTGCTGTATCGGCACTATCACGACCTGCGTAGGCGCGATATGCGGAGGCAGCACAAGTCCGTCGTCATCTCCGTGTACCATTATCAGCGCCCCGATAAGCCTCGTGGAAAGTCCCCATGAAGTCTGGTGCGGATTGTGCTGTTTATTGTCCCTGCCCGTATACTCTATGCCAAACGCCTTCGCGAAGCCGTCACCGAAATTATGTGATGTGCCGCTCTGCAGAGCCTTCCCGTCGTGCATCATGGCTTCTATCGTGTAGGTGGCTATCGCTCCCGCGAATTTCTCCTTGTCTGTCTTTCTTCCCTTTATAGTAGGGATAGCCAGCTCTTCTTTAAGAAAATCGGCATATACATTCAGCATCTGTACCGTGCGCTCTTCCGCTTCTTCTGCTGTCTCATGCACTGTATGGCCTTCCTGCCACAGGAATTCTCTCGATCTTAAAAAAGGTCTGGTCGTCTTTTCCCAGCGGACCACTGAGCACCACTGATTATATACTCTCGGCAGATCTCTGTAAGAATGGACGAGATTTTTATAAAGGTCACAGAATAAAGTCTCGGATGTGGGTCTCACGCACATGCGCTCTTCAAGCTTCTCATGTCCTCCCTCGGTAACCCATGCGGCTTCAGGGGCGAAGCCCTCTACATGGTCTTTTTCCTTTTGCAGCAATCCCTCGGGAATAAACATGGGAAGATAAACGTTCTCTACTCCCGTATCCTTAAATCTCGCATCCAGAAGCTTCTGTATATTCTCCCACAGCGCATATCCCGCGGGAAGGAATATCAGACATCCCTTTACACTGGAGTACTCGATCAGTTCCGCTTTTTTTACTACATCCGTATACCACCTGGCAAAGTCCTCATCCATGGATGTGACCTGCTCTACCATCTTCTTATCAGCCATTTTTTCTCCTTATTTTTTCGGGGTTGCGCCCGCTTTTTCCTGAAGCGTTTCCTTGAATTTCTGGAATCTGCTCTTCTTCACCGGTTCTGCGCCTTTATTAAGCGATCCTCTGACACCTCTCACCTTCGATATATATATACCGCTGACAGTTGCTTTGACTTCCTTTTTTACCGGGATTTCATCAAACACTGCCGCGTCGGCTATGAAGCTCATTACCTGCGGACCTACCTTGGCCTTTACGACCGGCACCTTTGACCGTCTCAAAAGCTTCGGCGTCTGCTGCAGAACGGCATCCGGAAGCCCTGCCTGATTCAGTCTCATTTTCTTTTTATCTATGATAAGCATCTGCACAGTCTGTGCTGCCGCTTCGATCTGTGCCTGCTGCTCCTCCTGCTTTTTCTGCGCTCTCTTGCCGAAAAAATATAAAGCAACCGCCGCCGCTATAAGTATCACAAGTATTACGATCGTCACTATCCATCCGGTACTCATTTTCTCTCCTCTATTGTAAAAAAATTATATAACTATCACTATTTTCATGTCACAATCCTCACCTGCGACATTATATCTTAAATTCAAAACCATTTCATCCTCTTTTGAGATTTTTTCATACAGATATGTCATGCAGGTAAGCCTTGATGTCCCATAGGGTGTGACCATGGCGGTTTCGGTTTCCTCTCCGGGCAAAAATCTGAGCTCATACGCAAGCTCCCCGCTTCTGCGATATGTAAGGGCTTTTTCATCAAACTTCAGTCTGCATCGGTCTCCTTCAATCTCAAATAGAACATGGTTCCGGCCGTTTTTTTCAAAACAGCGGGCTTTTGCTTCCGTAACAGCAGGCTCCCCGCTTCCCGTCCGGGTTTCTATCCTCAGGATACCCTCTCCGGTCAAGTTTAATATTCCTCTATGGATATCTGCTTCGCTCCGTTAATGCTTAGCGGAAGAAAGATATTCGCGACCCTGCGGAATCTGTCGGGAGCGTCTGATACATAAAACTTATAAGCCTCCTCATGTACAGGTATATCTTCTGTATTTAAGAGATCTTTCTCCTGAAGCAGTTCCTGGGTCGATCTTGCGGTTTCATATGCGGGATTAACCAGATGGACGTGCTCTCCTGCCACTCTTTGTATCGTATCCTCTATCATAGGAAAATGTGTGCAGCCCATTATAAGCGTATCTATATCTGTATCTCTGAAAGCAGAGATATAGCGCTTTGCTATTTCGGTAGTAACGGGATCTTCTATGCAGCCTTCTTCCACAAGGGAAACAAAGAGGGGGCAGGCTTTGCCGACAAGACTTATATCAGGCCGGTATCCCTGCAGATAGCTTTCGTATATGCCGGAGGTGATAGTAGCCTCCGTGCCGATAAGTCCGATATGCCCTGTCTTTGTCGTATCCGCCGCTGTCTTTGCGCCGGGCTTTACGACACCGATCACCGGCAGATCGAACTCCCCCTCTATCGCGTCAAGCGCCATCGCCGACGCTGTATTACAGGCAACCACTATCGCCTTTATATTCCTGCTTAAAAGAAAACGGACTATCTGCTTTGAATATCTGGTAACCGTCGCCTTTGACTTGGTTCCATAAGGGGCTCTCGCCATATCCCCGAAATATACATATCTCTCATTCGGAAGCCGTCTTATAAGCTCCTTTAATACCGTAAGACCGCCAACTCCCGAATCAAAAACTCCTATAGGTCTTCTGCTCATTTTATCTTCCTGTATATCGCTATCGCCTGGGAATCAATATGCATCCTGAGAAGCTCTACGGCTTTATCCGAGCGGCTCTCCCCGATAGCTTTTACTATCTGGTCATGTTCCCTTACAAGTCTTGTGGGATCATCCATTTCCTTCATGAATTCATATTTATACCGGAAGATCTGCTCCTTAAGGCTCACAAGGAGCTCCTTTACCTTTTCATTTCCGGCTGTATCTATGATTATATTATGAAATGCCGTGTCTGTATCTGCCATCTGCCTCAGATCCCGGGTATCAACCGCCTCAGCAAATTTACGATTGGCTTCATTAAGCTCTTCAAAGCGGGCATGCGTGATCCTTGCGCAGCATGCGTTCACCGCAAAGGTTTCAAGGGTTCTTCTGGCTTCAAGCACATCCTCAAGCTGCTTCGCCGTAATACTTGCAACATGAGCCCCTCTGCGGGGAAGCATGACGACCAGACCTTCTTTTTCGAGAAGCCTTATACCTTCTCTGACCGGCGTGCGGCTTACTCCGAGACGCTCGGAAAGCGCTATTTCCATAAGTCTTTCGCCCGGTTTAAGCTTTCCGTAAAGTATTTCCTCCCTAAGCTGCTTAAATACCACATCCCTCAGCGGGAGAAAGGCATCCTCGTCATTCTCGTAAAACCCCATATTTCACCTCATTGATTGTGAAAGCCTGTAAGGAAAATCCTCTCCTCCGGTACCAGTTCAAACATATCCAGTACATCATATGCTTTTGCCGCTTTTTCTTCGTCCATGAAAAGTCCGTATACGCTGGGACCGGAACCACTCATTAATGCCCCCGCTGCCCCGTTTTGCATCATGGTGCTTTTTACCTTTGATATGACAGGGTATTCCGGTATGGTAGCGTACTCCAGTACATTCCCCAGAAACTCCGGTATACAGCCAAAATCCTCCATCTCTATTGCCGCTCTCATCTGGTCTATGTCGGGATGTCTCACGTTTCCTCCGGCAGCAAGCTCGTCATACGCATTATATGCCCATTTTGTTGATACTCTTGTGTCCGGTACCGCAACCAGCACGACATAATCGTCCATAACACCTAAAGGTACCAGTTCCTCACCGACTCCTCCGGCATAGGCAGTGCCCCCCATTATACAAAAAGGCACGTCAGCGCCGAGCTTTACTCCTCTTTCTATGAGCTCTTCCTGAGAAAGCCCCAGTCCGAAGTATTCATTTATCCCTTTAAGTACTGCGGCCGCATCGGTAGAACCGCCCGCCAGTCCCGCAGATACGGGTATGTTTTTTTCTATCTCGATAAGCACAGCATCCGTGATATCAAATTCATCAAAGAGAAGCCGTGCCGCTTTGTACGCCAGATTCCTCTCATTAGACGGAACCAACGAATCACTGCAGGATATCAGTATCTGTCCCTGCTCCTCGCTCCCTCCGCTCTCGGCCTCCGCGTACAGCTTTATCACATCATAAAGGTCTATCTGCTGCATTATGGTTTTCAGCTCATGATAGCCGTCTTCTCTTTTTCTCTCAATATCAAGCCCCAGATTTATCTTGGCATATGCCTTCAACTCTAAGGATGGTTCTCTGCTGCCCATTGGATTTTGCCTCATTGTTCAAATATCCGTACAACATTTATAAGTATA
Organism: Lachnospiraceae bacterium; assembly: GCA_017483425.1. Classification (GTDB taxonomy): domain Bacteria; phylum Bacillota; class Clostridia; order Lachnospirales; family Lachnospiraceae; genus NK4A144. Next base: position 10,026 of record JAFUWM010000022.1, read on the forward strand.
ACATAGTGCGCCATTGTATACAAATAAAAAGACTACCGTACACTGCTATACGGTAGTCCTTTATCAAAATCACTTTTGTGCTGTCAGGCTTCTACTTCTGTATTGCCCATCCAGTCATTAAACTTCTTCTCGACCGCGTCATAGGTTTTCTGGGAGATTTCAGGAAGCTTGCCGCCCCATGTCTCCTCAGCCTGCTTATAGCCCTCCTTGAATGCGTCAAGAAGCTGCTGTGCTTTGGAGGGATCATTTCCTGCCAAAGCCTTTGCAAAGTCAAGGATCCTGTCGGATGTCTTATCTACGCCCCAGTATCCGTCGTCCGCTATATCCGCCTGCGCCTGAGCCTTTGTAGCCTCATCAACCGTGAAATCCCCGCTTGCGAGGAACTTCCACATATCATCGTCATTCGTCAGGGTATTCTCTCCGACCTTTGCGCCTGCTATGCTCGAAGATTTGCTCTGTCCGAGCATCAGCTTCTCGACGATTGACCTTAAGTTTGCCGTCTGCTGCTCTGCGTCAAACTTCATCTTCGCTATGATAGCATCGTGATCTACAGTCTTTGCTTTTGCTGACGAAGTCGCTGATACAGCATCGCTGTCAGATGATTTCTCATATACGACACCCGTACTCTCCGCAGCCGTCTTTGCCGCAGTCTCAGTTGTCGCAGTTTCCACAGCGGACTTTGCCTTGCCTGAATAATAATCAGCGGTATTTACACTGCTGCCTACGCCGATTCCATCTACTGCCATACCTTTACCTCCTTGTTATCATTATTGTCAATGCCGGCATATAAATCCTTTTAACGCCTCTCTATCTTATATCGGTTAAAATAAAATATTCCTTAACCCCCTAAATATGGGGTTCAGACAAATATCCGGTACAATATCTTTGATGACCCTGTTATCCCTTAATCTTAAAACTTAAATACTGCCGATCCAAACGGAGGAAGCCTGAAGCCTATCGAATACTTCTGTCCGTCCCACGGTATAGCCTCGGCTTTAAGAGTTTTTGGTATCTCCGCGCCGTTTCCGCCATATTTTGTCTCGTCAGAATTAAGCAAAAGCGTGTATTTTCCTTCCTTCGGTACGCCTACCCTGTAGTCCCCGCGCTCCATAGGCGTGAAATTAGTCACGAAAAGGATGTTATTCTTTCCGGTATGATCCTGTCTGTAGAAAGAATATATACTCTTTTCCGTGTCATCGGCATTTATCCAGTGGAAGCCTTCAAATCCCCCGTCAAGCTCATACATGCTGGGATATTTATTGTACAGTCTGAGCAGATCGCCGTACCATGTCTGCAAACCCTTGTGCAGAGGATCCTCTAATGAAAACCAGTCGATCTCCCTAGCCTCGCTCCACTCTCTTTCCTGTCCGAACTCCTGACCCATAAAGAGAAGCTTCTTGCCGGCGTGTCCCATCATGAATGCATATCCGGTACGAAGGTTCGCAAATTTATCCACGGTATACCCGGGCATCTTGCCGAGCATGGAGCATTTAAGATGGACAACCTCGTCATGTGAAAGCACAAGGATATAATTCTCCGCCGCGTTATAGCTCATCGCAAATGTCATCTTATAGTGGTTATTCTTTCTGAAATACGGATCGAGCTTCATGTAATCACAGAAGTCATGCATCCAGCCCATATTCCATTTGAAAGAAAAGCCGAGACCGTCATCCTCAACATCGCCTGTTACCTTAGGCCATGCCGTAGACTCCTCCGCTATCATCATAGCTCCGGGATACTTGCCGAGCACACATGAATTCAAGTGCTTAAAGAACTCTATAGCCTCAAGGTTTTTATTTCCGCCGTATTTATTAGCTACCCACTGTCCGTCTCTCTTGCCGTAATCAAGATAAAGCATGGATGCTACCGCGTCCACTCTGAGTCCGTCGATATGAAACTCCTCCATCCAGTAGATCGCGTTTCCTATAAGGAAATTCTTGACTTCGCTCCTGCCATAATCAAATATCTTTGTTCCCCAGTCAGGGTGTTCTCCCTTTTTAGGATCCGCGTATTCATAGCATGCTTCACCGTCAAAATTTGCCAGACCGTGCGCATCCCTCGGGAAATGAGCGGGAACCCAGTCAAGTATGACTCCCTTGCCCTGCTCATGAAGCTTATTGACTAAATACCTGAAATCATCGGGATTGCCGTATCTCGAGGTCGGAGCATAGTAACCCGTAACCTGATACCCCCATGATCCGTCAAAGGGATGCTCCGCTATACCCATCAGCTCTATATGAGTGTAGGGCATTTCCTTCAGATATTCACAGATCCTGTCTGCAAAATCCCTGTATGAATAGAAGCCGTCGTTCTCATCCGTAGGGTGCTTCATCCATGAACCTATATGGCATTCATAGATCGCCATCGGCTCTTTCTTCATATCTTTCTTCGCACGGGCTTCCATCCATTTGCTGTCTTTCCAGCTGAAACGGTTTATATCAAAGGTTCTTGACGCGGTACCCGGACGCTCCTCCGCATATGACGCGTACGGATCCGCCTTATACAGACCCTCGCCTGCTGCGGAGACGATGTAATACTTATACATTGCTCCGTCCTCGACTCCGGGTATGAAGCCTGTCCATACACCGACTTCATTTTCACATGACAAGGCGTTCGCTCCCGTATCCCATCCGTTGAATTCGCCCGTTACTGCCACATATTTTGCATGAGGAGCCCAGACCGCAAAGAAATATCCCTTTTTGCCATCCTCCGTTGATGGGTGTGATCCCAGTTTTTTGTATATATCGTAATGTACGCCCTGACCGAAATAGTATGCGTCATCTTCGCTGAAAAATACTCTTTCGGCCGCTTTCACGGCCGCTGCTTTTTTTACGGTTTTGGTCTTTTTTACCGTTGTCTTTTTTTCCGCCATCATGCCCCTCCGTGTGGATAGATCACTTCGCAAAATCTTTTTCTCTCAGCACTATGAGATCATCATCATTATACCGCTTTCCGAGCAATACGTCTCCCAAATGCTTGAGATTTTTCTTGTTTGCTTTTTTTATCGCTGCATCTATTATATGCTCAACCTCATCAGATGTCACGACGTGATCCGAAGTCTGTCTCTCATCTATCCTCTGATACAGGGCAAGGATCGCCATATCATCCAGAGTATACTCCTTTTCCTTCGCATAGCTTTTGGCATGATCGACAAGATAATCATTGCTCAAAGTCGGTATGTCTACAGACACATCAAAAACACTTTCAAACCCGCTGTACTCACTTAAGTTTTTGGCTCCGCCTCTGGAATCCTCGAGGATCACAAGTATCTGAAGATCCCCGTCTGACAGCACTGACAGCATAGTATTTACCGAATCGTCAGAAAGCCTTCCTGCTCCTTCTATTACCAGAATATTTCGGGAAAGCGCCTTTATGGACTTGACCACATCCTTATTGTTAAATGTGTCTGCGTCGATAGAAGCAGCCTTAAGATCACTCCTTGCCTCGCGCTCGCCCATATCCCTGACTATTGCCTGCACAAGCTCCATACGCGCCGCATGCTCGCTTCCGACTATCAGCACATTTCCATGTGAGGAATCCATGGACATTCTTCCCTCAGCCTCTTTCAGCTGCTGCGGCAGACCTTTTATGTTGCGGAAGCTGTCAAATACTGACGGCAGCTCAACTGTATCGTATGAGACAAAATTCGGATTTCTTTTATGAGGTTCCGCAGGCTGTTCGTTTTTATCGGCCTGATCTGTTTCTTCCTGCGGTTCTTCTGTTTCTCGTTCTTCTTCCGGCTCAGCATCATGCTCTTCGTCAGGAACAGGTTCTGCGTCCACGGTGTCCGCTTTCGCTTCAAGCGCTGCCTCAATCCCTGATATATCAACTTCTTCAGTTTCGTTTGCCGGTACAACAAGCGGAGCCGTAAATGCTGCTTCTGCACCTGGCTTCTCTTCAGGCTCTGTCTCCTCCTGCTTTTCTTCCTGAACAGGCTCCGGTTCCGGTTCTTTCCTGCGCTCTTCTTCCAATGTGGGAAGTTCGTAGCCCGGCAATACATCCTTTAATTTCTTTGTCAGTTCATTCGTCTGATCAAGCGATTTCTTTTTGGCCGCGAGAATACGTCTTTCTTTTGCCTCCTCCTGAAGCTTGTCCCACTCCGCAAGTACGCTTTCTATATCCATCTGACCGGTGATCTGCTTTTCATCCACAGGCTCCTCGTCAGGTACATTTAACTGCATCTGACCGTCGTATTCCTGGGATATCATGTTCTTAAACTGGTCGGGTACCGGTACGCTGGTTATTTTTGCCGCTACCTCCGCATCCGACATAATATCAGGGTCTACCGGCTCTGTATTTTCCGACGGTTCGGGTTCTTCTGCCGGCTCAGGCTCCTTTTCGGGTTCTTTTTCCGGCTCAGGCTCGATAGGCACCGGTTCACTTTTCGCTTTGAGCTCAGTCAGATCCTTGTCCGGCTCCGCAACCCTTTCAGGCAGCTTCTCTTCCTTCTCGCGCAAAGGCTCGCCGGTTTCCTCCTGAAGCTTTTCCATGTTTTCCCTGAGTTCCGCCTGCAGGTTCATTGTGCTGAATTTATCCATATTAACGGATATTTCCTGCTGCGCTATGGTTCCCGTCTGCATCAGCGCATCCTTTACGCCGGGGATCGCCGCTTGGGAGATCTGCTCCTCCGGCACAGGCAAAACGGCTTCCTGTCGCGGTATTTCCGGCTGCGGCATGGATTTATTTATATCCGGAAGGATCGTGGTTTCTCTTGACATTATAGAAGGTCCCGTCTTTTTTTCCGCCATACGTATCGTAGGTTCAGACGATGGATCTACTTTTTTCACTTCAATGTTGAAGTCCTGAGGTTCGGGAGCCGGCTGTACGTCAAGCGGCTGGTCTGATGAATACGGCTGAAAATCCGGCATATTCTGTACAGGCTCTGTCTGCATCATATCCCCGGCATCAGTAGTGCTGTATCCATCTCCAATGACGGGCGTCGTATCCACGTACACGGGAGCCGTGTCTGTCTGATGCCTCTTTTGATACAGCACTTCTTCTGCCGTACCGTCATCTTCGCTCAGTATCTTCTGCTCCTCTTCATACGTAAGCTCCTGATGCTCTCTTTTGAGCCGGAGCGCTTTGGCGACCACCGGACCTGTCACGAACCAGAGTGCTATTTCATTACAGCATTCAACGCATTTATCGCTTTTGCCCGTCAGATGATACATATATGCGAGCTCATAAGCCCATTTACCGTCAAAATCCCCGAAATGTCTGCTCTTAAATTCCTCAAGCAGCTCGATGCGCTCTCCGTAATCCGCATCCGTCGCCTTGAGCAGCCTGTACTGCAATATATATCTGCCCGGATCCTTTGGCGCCATTTTTGAAAATTCTTTCATATACCGGACGGCCAGTCCGAACTGCCCCATCTTTATCGCAAGCTCGCACAGATCATATACTATTTTTCGTTTTATGGGATCTTCGGGATTTTTTTCATATGCGAGATTCAGCACGGTAAGGGAATCATCATACCTGCGGTTTATCTTATATACCTCACTCACCATTCTGAGTGTGCGTATGCTTTTTTCCTGTCTCCAGTCTATGGTATCGGCTATCTCCTGCGCATCCTGATATTCGCCGTTTCTTATGCAGGATATTATCTGATTCACCCGAACCTTTTTTTCGTACTTATCCAAAACTACGCCCCTTGAAACTATATTGGCTTTTCCATAACCTAGATATTGTACTACAAAAGAGGGGAATACTACAAGAACTAGTATTTAATATCTGTTATTATATCCGAAAGAGCCGCAAATTCCCCGAGTGACAGCTCCTCCCCGCGGACTGTCGGCTTTTTTCCGGAAGATACGATCGCGTCGGCTATCTGCTCCTTATTAAGGTCAAGGCCCGCATATCCGTTTAGCGCGTTCACAAGGGTTTTTCTTCTTTGATTGAATGCTCCTCTGATAAGGGCAAAAAGCAGCTTTTCGTCCTTTACCCGCACAGGAGGGGTGTCATATACATCCATATGTACAACAACGGAATCAACCTTGGGAGCGGGAATAAAGCAGCCTGCGGGAACTTTGCGGACTATTTCCGCTTTAGTATAGTAGTTTACTGCCAGAGTAAGCGCCCCGTAGCTCTTGCTTTCAGGCTTTGCCGTCATACGCTCCCCTACCTCCTTCTGCACCATCACGGTAAGAGATCTGCACGGCACACGTGATTCAAGCAGAGACATTATTATCGGTGTGGTTATATAATAAGGAAGATTTGCGACTATACGAAAAGGACGGCCTGCTGTCAGTGAAGCGATGTCCGTTTTCATTATATCCTGGTTGATAAGCTCTATATTATCATACCGGCCAAGTGTTTCCTGAAGGATCGGAATAAGCTTCCTGTCAACTTCAACCGCATATACTCTGCCTGCCGCTTCCGCAAGAAATTCCGTAAGAACTCCTACCCCCGGCCCTATCTCGACTGCGGCCTCGTCCTTTGTGAGACCGGATGCTTTTACTATATCCTCAAGGACGGTTCGGTCCTTAATGAAATTCTGTCCGAAGCGTTTGCTCGCGGTAAAGCCGTATCTGTCCATTACGGCTTTTGTATTATCAACCAGATACCCTGTATTCATGCCAAAGCATAAAGCCTCATAGCATTATCATATGTGATGCGCTCCGTCTCTTCATCCGAAATACCTTTGATCGCAGCTATCGCACTTACTATATATGGAAGATTCAAAGAGGAATTTCTCTCTCCCCTGTGAGGTTCGGGTGCCAGATAGGGAGAATCGGTTTCAAGCACTATAGAGTCCAAAGGTATCTTTTCTACGACCTCCTTCAGCTTTTTCCCGTTTTTATATGTTACTACACCTCCCACGCCTATCATGAATCCCAGTTTGATATACTTAAGAGCTTCCTCCGCGGAATAAGAAAAACAATGTATCACACCGTTTATTCCCGGTTCGTTTCCCGTGTAGTATGCTTTTATGACCCTCATTGTATCGGCTGCCGCATCCCTGGAGTGGACGATAATCGGAAGTGACAGCTCTTTTGCAAGCTCTATCTGTCGGACAAACCATTTCTCCTGTTTGTCCCTGTCATGATCTTCATAATGATAATCAAACCCGATCTCTCCGATTGCTCTTACTTTTTTATTTTTTTCGGCAAGCGCTTTGATATGCACCATGTCTTTCTCTTCAAGACCCTTTACTTCTGAGGGGTGTATGCCGAGAGCGGCATAGACATTATCATATTTCAATGAAAGCTCGTTTGTAGTCTCGACAGATCCGATATCGGCTGCCACATTCATTACCTTGTCAACGCCGACAGCCTTTAAGCCCGCAGAAAGAAGTTCGTCCTTATCCCCTGCAAATCTGTCATCATCATAATGCGCATGTGTTTCAAATATCATAGGACTTGATACTCTCCATCAGTTGTTTTGCAGCTTTTCTTTTTCTTTATCATGTCCCGCTGCCTGACTGTCTTTTTCCACTACGGCCTTTATCGCTTCCCTGGCGGCCCTCTTTGCTGCCTGCTCCGCCGCCTGTCTGGCTTCCTCTTCTATAAGCGCGGTTTTCTTCTCTTCCTTTCTTGATTCCAGCATAGGCAGAAGGAATTCTTTATAAAGGATATCCGATATGGCGGCAAACGGTATGGCCAAAAGGATCCCCGCTATTCCGAATACTCTTCCGAGAACTATTATTGAAATAAGTATCCACAATGACGACACCCCGAGGGTATTGCCAAAAAGCTTTGGCTTTATGATATAGCCATCCACTGTCTGAAGCACGATAGTAAATAATATGAACCACAGGGCATACCATGGGTTTACGAAGACTAAAAAAAGCGCTCCCACTATACCGCCTATTAAGGGTCCGAAGGTCGGCGCCAGATTCGTCAGTCCCACGATCACTGAAATAAGGGCGGCGTAATCCATACCTGCTATGGACATAAATATAAAATTGATAACCCCTACTATAAAACCGTCCAGCAGGTCGCCGGCTATATACCTTACAAGGATATCGTTGCATCTTCCCCAGAAAACCGATATGTCATCAAATCTTTTTTCCGGAAGCAGCGCTTTCAGAAACCTCTTCCATGTATCCTTTAGCTTCTCTTTGCCGCAGAGCATATATATGGCAAGAATAAAGGAAATGACCGTGTTGAATATCGTCATGCCGACATTTATGGATTTGTTTACTATGTTTCCGAGATTGTCCTGTATATAATCAGCCAGCTTTTCTATCGCGTTATCAAGGATACGGGTGATGCTTGATATATCAAGCGAGTTCTCTGCCGCGTCAAGGCTTATGTTATTGAGAACACTCTGCAGGCTCTGGGCGTATGAATCAAAATTCGAAAAGAAGAAACCAAGGGATTTCACTATCTGCGGTACAAGAGCCACCATAAATATAACTATAAGAAGCAGCACCAGGACGATAGTTATCCATACGCAAACTATCCTCCTTATATGCGGCTTATCTTTATATCTGGCAAACACCCTGTTTTCAAATATCTTTACCAGAGGATCAAGGACATACGCCATGATAAGCCCTATGAGAACCGGCGAGATGAACCCAAAGAAATAGCCGAATCCGATAAAAAGAAAATTAATATGACTTGCCAGCAGATAAAATAATACAACGACACAGCCGGCAAGCGCGTACGGTGTCCATCTGTTTCTGTTGTCCTTAAAATACCTGTCAAATTTCATTACAATATGCTCCTGACCAATTATTTTCCAAGGTAACTGTTCTGAATAGTTATTTTCCAAGTTCTTTAAGCGCTGCATCCAGTTGATTGTCCGATCCGTCTTTTAAATAAGCTTCCGAGTCAAGTTCAATTTCTATATCCGGATCTATGCCTTTCCCATGAATAGTTTCATTATTGGGCAGATAATACTGGCCTACCGTGAACTCAACGGCTGTTCCGTCCCCCAGTCCGTAAGTATTTTGAATTATGCCTTTTCCAAAGGTAGTAGTTCCCATCACGGTCGCTTTTTTATAGTCTTTCATCGCGCCGGTCAGGATCTCCGCGGCGGATGCCGTGTTTTGATTCACAAGTATTATTACGGGGATATTTATCTCATGTTTTCCGTCAGAGTTCCATTCAAACCGTCTTCCGTCCTTTGTCTCCGAGTAAGCTATGACTCCCTTTGGCAGCATCTGTGAGCCAATATCGGCGCACGAATCCACTAATCCGCCCGGATTGCTCCTGAGATCAAGGATGAGCGCTTGCATCCCCTCTTTCTCCAGCGCCTCCTTTGCATCCTTAAACTGAGAGACCGTGATCGAATCAAACTCCAGAATATGGATGTAACCTATCTTTTTTTCCTCATCCTCCATACGGGAGTCGACTGTATGAGACTCAACCTTTACCCGCTCGACGGTAAAATGAAGCTCTTCCGTATCCCTAAGCATTGTGAGCTTTACCGTGGATCCGGTTTCGCCCTTTACATGGCTCGCAACCTCCGATGCGGTCCAGCCTGTGGCATCCTCTCCGTCCACTTCAATGAAATAGTCTCCAGTTTTTATGCCTGCTTTCTCAGCCGAATATCCCTCCATCACGGAGGCCACATAGCATACCTGATAATCCTCGTCCAGAGCTATTGTGCATCCTATGCCTGAAAACTCGCCCGCACTGTCCTCACGGCTCCTTGTCAGCTCCTCTGTTGTATAATACTGGGCATATTTATCTCCCAGAGAGCTTACTATCCCCTTATATATGCCATCCGCTTCGGCTTCGGCTTCTCTCTCTCCCATATAATATCTGTCTATGGTGGATTCAAGTGTTCCTATCTTTTTCTGCGTCTGCAAGGAAAGAGAATTGGAAAATCTGAAGGCTGCGAAATAAATAACAAGTACCAGAGCTACGCCTGCTATAAAGCCTATGATGAAAGATAACGCGCTTTTTTCCTTTTTTTCGGGTCTTAAGGGTTTGTCATTATATCCCGCATAGGGAATTTCCTTTAATTCGTATTGTCCTTTTCCCGTCTGCTTCCACGTTTTATTTTCCATTACAGTTCCTCACTTTAAATATGACCATGGATTCACGTATGATCCGCTCTTTCTCACTCCGAAATGCAGGTGCGGCCCCGTGCTTCTTCCGGTAGAACCGACTGAACCTATCCTGTCGCCTGCCGAAACCTCCTGACCCGCAGATACATTAAGCGATGACGCATGCATGTACACGCTTATTATATCAGAACCATGGTCTATCATGATATAGTTTCCCATTGAACTCGAATACGATGCCGCTATCACCGTCCCGTCAGCCGCGGCAAGTATCGGAGATCCCGATGGGGCAGCCATGTCTATACCGTTATGCATCATTTGTACGCCAAGCGTTGGATGTATCCTCATCCCGTAGTCGTCGGATATCCTGGTGTAGCTTGGCGCGGGCCATACGAACTGCCCTCCCCCGTATACCCTGCGGCTTGCCTCTGCAAGCGCTGCCTGCTGCTGCTTTATCGCCGCCTCTATCGCGGCTATTTCGGCATCCTGCTGGGCTATCATCTGCTGGTATTCCTTAACCTGCTCCTCCTTGCTGCCTATAGCTGCGCTGTACTGCCCTATTTCGGCTTCTTTGGCAGAGATAAGAGAGGACATATCATCTTTTTTATTTTGCGCTTCCTGCTGTTTTTCTTCAAGCTCTTCCTGTTTTTTCTCGAGGATGGCCTTATTGTCTTCCAGCTCCTTCTTTGCCTTATCCGCCTGCTCTACAGCTTCCGCGTATTCCGCAAGCTTTTTTTTATCATAGTCCATTATCCTTGATATATTGTGGGTTCTGTTGAGCAGATCGCTTACACTGCTGGATGTAACCAGTATTTCCAGAAAAGTCGTTTTGCCTGCCAGATACATGAATTTGACCTGATCCTTTATATTCTCATATTCATCCTGTCTGGTCTTCTCTGCCTCCTCCAGTGCCTCCTCAGCGATCTCTATTGACTTCTTCGCATCCTCTATCTGTAGCTCATTTTCGGATATAGACCGGTTCACGGCATCCAGATCATCCTGTATCTGCTCCATCGCGGCATCAAGCGTTGCCACATATGTCACGACATTATCTTTCTCTGCCTGAAGAGAGCCTATGATCTGCTGGACGCTTGCCATCCCGGAGGCAAGCTGATTCTTAGTCTCATTGGCCTTTTCCTTTGCGGCCTTTGACTCTTCTATCTGCTTTTTTATCTCATCAACCTCAGAGGATGCTGACTTTTTATCTTTTTTGTCTTTGTCTTCTTCTTCGTCGTCCTCGTCATCATCTTCATCCGCATAGGCATTTTGAACCGGAAGCAATATAAATTGTGCCATGCACAGAGACATGCACAGCACAAATACACAGATTTTTTTTATTATACAGATTCTTTTTTTCATACCCTCAAATGTCTTCGGACCGTTATGGCGCTGCCCAAAAAACCGATACCTACGCCAAGTATCAGGGCTATGGGCACGAGCGTGTAGAATATCTGTTCTACGGGGAGAAAGGCAAGGATTGAATTCAAAACCGCAAATTCATGTATCACATATCCTATCGCCTTATTATAAATATAATATATTATCACGAGCGGTATCGCCGCTCCCACAAGACCAAGGATTATTCCCTCAAACAAGAACGGTGAACGTACTACGAAATCCGTTGCTCCTATGAGCTTCATGATCGCTATCTCTTCACGTCTTACGGATATTCCGATGGCTACCGTGTTGCTGATAAGGAATATGGATACCGCAAACAGTATCAGTATGATCGCAAGCGAGACATAGCTCACCAGATTGTTAGCTACACTCAATGTATTTGCTACATTCGCGGATTTATGTATTTCCTTTACCCCCTGCAGACCGGCTATATAATCCACCAACTGTTCCTGCATGGAGACATCACTTAAGTATACCTCGTAGTTCGCGTCATCCTCCAGAGGGTTATCATCACCAAATGTATCAGCGTACTCTCCGAGATATTCGTCCTTGAAGTCGGCCCATGCCTGCTCTGCAGAAACGAATACAACCCTGGAAACCTCGGCTCTCATGCTTATCTCCTGGCCTATCTCCTGTATGCGTTCATCAGATATATCCTGATCAAAGAAAACCGTAACGGCTACTCCGGACTCCGCCTGATGGATTATATTCTGGAAGTTTACCATTACAGAATAAAATATCCCGAAAAGGAAGATACACGCTGTTATGGTTGCTACCGTCGCAAGAGAAAAGACTTTATTTCTGAATATGGATTTTACGCCTTGCTGAAGGGTATATATTAACGTACTAATCCTCATCGATATATTCCCCCTTCTCCTGATCAGCAAGTATTACGCCCTTTTTCATGGTTATAACCCGTTTTTGCATGGCATTCACGATCTCCCGGTTATGTGTGACGACTAATACCGTTGTGCCGTTTTTGTTGATCTTTTCAAGCAGCTTCATTATATCCCATGAGTTTTTGGGATCAAGATTTCCTGTCGGCTCATCCGCAAGAAGTATCGGCGGCTTGTTTATTATGGCCCTTGCCACCGCGACTCTCTGCTGCTCTCCTCCTGACAGCTCTCTTGGCTTTGAGCTGTACTTTTCCGCAAGTCCCACGGTTGACAGCACCTGAGGCACATTTCTTTTTATCTCGCGTCCCGGCACTGACACCACCCTCTGGGCAAACGCCACGTTCTCATATACATTCCTGTCTTTTAACAGGCGGAAATCCTGAAATACACAGCCTATGTTCCTGCGGTATTTGGGAATACGTCCGTGTCTGAGCCTTGTTACATCCGTATTATTTACTATTATATGACCCGATGTCGGTTTCAATTCCCGGAGCAAAAGCTTTATCAGAGTACTTTTGCCGCTTCCCGAGTCTCCCACTATAAATACGAACTCTCCGGCATCGATATTCAGGCTTATCCCGTTTAACGCCGGAGATCCGGAGCTGTATGTCTTTACTACATCCTCTAATAATATCATCGACCGACTCCTCTTTTTACTGCCTGTACTTTCCTGCTATACGGGTAAAAAGCTTTTCTGAAAGCTTCGTTGTAATCCCTTTCTTAACGGATCCGTCTTCCTTTACTTTGAGCATTTCCGGCTGAAGCACTACCAAAAGTCTTGCGTTCATATATTTTTTTCCGATATTTACGAAATCAATACTTTCATTTCCCGACAATACGGTAAAAACCACATACGGCGTAACAGTATTTATGTCGTTCGTGACATCCTCCACACAGGATGCGTCCGCGTTATCGTAAGTGCCAGCTATCTGAAGCGCGTTCTCAAAGGTTCCGAGCAGGGTTTTTAAATCCCCCATCTGCGTCGGGGTCTGTGTGGCAAGATATATCCTCTGATGCTCCTTTGACAGCATTCGGAGCAGACCTCTCATGTACAGATTCCGGTCTATCTCCCTTTCCCTGCTTTTTTCGGTCACTTCCGCCGCCTTAAATATATCTGAAGAAGCTACCATAGTAACTTCCGCATCATCTTCTATAAATCTCTTATGTTCTTCCGAATCAGATGCCGCCAAAAGTACCTCTCTCGTAAGGAAAAAAACGACAGAGGGTACATTATATGAAAGATACTCCCTTGTTTTGTGGAGCGCTTCCCGTACGGAATAATCCTTTATCTTAATGCCTAAAATCTCATAAGTCTTCATTACAACACATCCGTGCAGGATAAGCACCCTAAATCTTGATGTTAATCGTGCCATGTTTCGTCGATTCTGCACAAGATATTGTATTCTAGCATATTTGTTGTTTTTATGTCAACTCGCATGTCTCCCCCGGTGGCAGGAGAAGAGGATTGATGTTTCAGAAAAGCGGCATAAACAGGTCGTCTAAAATGATGACCGACATAATATTACCGGAATACATATTTTCCGCCAGACCATATACCGTTATCATTGTGGGATATACGGCGTACTTCGTTCCGGTACTGTTCTTAAGATCGTTTATTCGTCTTTGCATTGCCTTGTCATCATCACCTGTAAGCAGATATTCAGTCTGAGCGTATTTTATCTCGCATAAATTGATCACCTGATCTTTCCTTACTATCAGCAGATCCGTCTGTGACCCAAATATTCCTTTTTCAGGATCAGCTCTGCAATACAATGAATTAACATCCGTATATACCCCTGAAATACCTAGCTTTTGTTTGATCTGTGAAATATGGAGCAGGCATACCCGTTCAAAGGCATGCCCCTGCCATGTATTTACCATCGGGGTGTTAATCTGATGTGACCAGAAATGCTCGTCCGTGGGCTCATTTTCCATAAAGCCATAATAGAACAAAACAAAATTATCTATCAGCTGATATACCGCGTCCTTGCTTGCTTTTCCAAACGCATTATACTTTCTTATAAATCCGCACTTTTCCAGCTCATTTAATTTGACCGTTATATCCCCCGAATTAGTCAGACCTGTTTCTTCAATAATCTCCCTGCGGGTCATCCCTGACCTTTTTTCCGCAAGGGCACCTATCAATCTTATGTGTGTCGTCGGATTTTTAAATATTGATGCAAATAAATAATCGAATTCTTCCTTTAACGGCGCATCTTTTTCAAACAGGATTCTGTCTATATTCTGCGCCGGACTGTACCCTTTTTGTATAAAGGTCCAATAATAAGGAATTCCGCCAAAGACCATATAATATTGCATTATATGCATCCTCGGGGCGGCAATGCCCTTTGAATGGATATATTCCTCACATTCATGCAGATCAAACGCCTGCAGATGAATCTGCTCCGTCAGCCTGTTGTATAATCCACCTTTATTATGTATAATCTTTGAAATCATCCATGAAGTTGCAGAAGCGCAGACTATGAGGATAATATCTTTTCTTGAGCTTGCCCATCCGTTCCAAAAATGTTCCAACGCCATCATAAAGTCACTGTTTTGCGTATCCATCCATGACAGTTCATCAAGAAAGATTATCTTTTTCTGTTCTCTTGAAGCTTTGATCAGTTCCTTAAGATCTTCAAAAGCCTGCATCCAGTTTTTGACATCTTCATTCGGATATCCTCCGGCATCCTTTATAGAAGCTTCAAACGCAAATAGCTCGGTTTTAAGGTCACCCTTATATACCCCCGAATGCTGGAACGTGAACCTGTAATTAAACGCTTCTCGTATCAAAAAGGTCTTTCCGACCCTTCTTCTTCCATATACGGCTATAAAATGGGATATGTCATCTTTTACCGCATCTGTAAGCTTTTCTAATTCTTTTTCTCTCCCTATCATAACTTCAACTTTACTTTATCCTCGTTTTTGATTGAGATAAAGTAAATTCTAATTCATTTTTATGGCAATTTCAAGCTGAAATTGGTTTTTGGTTTCGCTTTTTCGGCATACCCGTCATACGCACAAACAGGAGCTCTCGCGAGAGAGCTCCTGTTTCCGCTTTCATCCTACTTAGATGTGTTCAGACCGACATATCAAAATTTCCACCCACTCCGGGGTTTACGGACTGCTCCATCATACGGACCATCGATGCTCCCATAGCATCCT